>NZ_JAZKRK010000001.1:0-150702 GCF_036626455.1 Halodesulfurarchaeum sp.
TTGGGAATGAGCCCGGCTCAGGTTCGGGCCTTTGGCCTTGTCGCTGCTGTCGGTAAAGAGCTTGAAACCGGGGTTCGAGTAATCCAGGACCTGCTCGGATAACAAACGAACCAACGACTTACAGTCTCAAGAAACAACCGACACTTCTCCATCAACTTCTGCACAAATCGGGTCAGCCAGACCAAGAAGTTGTCGCAAACTTCTTGGATTAGGTAAGCACTCTCCGTGGGTGAACCACGTTAATCGAGAAAAGATGTGCGATCAAATGCAAGGTGATGAATAGAACCCTTGCATCGGTCAGACTTCGGTGAAACATATGTCTATGGCCGAAAAATCTTCCCTGTCGAAATCGGGCAGACCGTAATCTCTCTGAAGCGGTTCAAGCCCGTCACTCATCACTGGCAAGTGACCCCCCGAGGACGAGAGCTGCGCCAATGATGACGAGATTCTTGACGATGTACTGTCCCTCAACGGTGAGGCCGTAGGGGAATGTCGTGAATACAACGTCTGGAAGCAAGATAATGGGGAGGAACGTTCCCGGTAGCTGTAAGAAGAGCAGCAAGATACCGAGACGGACCAGCGGGCGGTAAAGGAAGAACAGACCGATCAACACCTCCCAGACGCCGAGTATCGGGACGAATACCTCTGGTGGGAAGAAGTACACCGTCTTTTCAACGAGCTCAGCAGCAGGTGAAATACCGATTATTTTGAGCGCGCCAAACCAGATGAAGACGACACCGATAGCCGTTTGTACCATCGGCAAACTCCACTTTTGCATCACCGCGGCGATCCGCGTGTCAATCCGTTCGAATGCATCTCCATACCCGGTCTGATCGGCCCAGAATTGGATCACTCCCATACTTAATTTACCGTTCGGACGAGGATACCACCTGTGCCCAACTGAGATGGTTCGAGGTATCCTTTAGGGCGAGCCCAACTCAACAATCTGCCTCATTGTAGCGGGCTCGGGGTGTGGTTTGTCAAACTCGTCGTCGGTCACTCGTATGGAACGCTGGCTAACTGGGACCGAGTGCTTTGATGCCGATTGTCGAATCGAGTATCGGTTACACTTCAGCATCCATGAGGACTGGGGAGAGTTTGTCGAAAATCGGGTAGTGTCACGCACCGATTCCAACTTGAAAACATGATTGATGGATTTTCTCCCAATCTCCCGAAAGTCGGTGGAATGGTCAAAATCAGTCGGCTACATGATTCCATCACTCCTATTATTGGATTACACCGTATTTTCAACTTGAAGAACTAGGTACCAATCGTTTGCTTCGTAAAATATTGAAATAGCCCGCGATTCCGCCGATAATAATCCCACTAAAGTGCGCCAGATTCCCAACATTCACGCCACTCGAGACGAGTGTCAACCAGAGGGCGAGCGCGAGAAACACGCTCACAGCCACTCGCGACGATGTACGGCCGAACAAACGTGCTGACACTGCATTCGAGACGAGAAGATAGCCGACAAGCCCGAAGGCAGCGCCACTTGCGCCGAGAATGGCAACCGACTCGCCGGACACGCCAGGGACAAGAACGTTTGCCGTGCCCGAGATAACTCCTGTAAGAAGAAAGAAAATGTGGAAACGGAGTGGTGTTGCTTTAATCGAAATAATTCCACCTGCGACGAGGACGACAACCGCATTCGCCAAAAAGTGTGTCGGGGAACTGTGGGCATACACGCTCAATGGAAGTTGCCACCAGCCATCGGTTATCGGGGGTTGGAGGACGAACGGTTCGAAAAATCCGATCGCTCGACCGAGCCATGCAAAAACCGAAATAAGCGCCATCAGGAGGATTGTTTCGATGGCGGGGTTTGATCCGATTTTCAATGTGGGGCGTTTCATTTGCAACTCATTTGTCGGGTCGCCTGATTACCAACAGGGTTCTCTTTGCATGGTCAGATGCTGTATACTCATTAGATACACCCAATACATCAAAGTCTTTGTATTGATCATGTTTTCATTCGAATTCCTCAAGCCAGTTTGCCGGACTCTTTTTGTCCGTAATTGGAGAGGAAATGGCCTTCTCTCAGGCGAACGCTGATGGTTCGTCACATACAAACCGCCCTTGGCAGATTGGTGGGATTTCCGCCATATCGAGTTCAACGATCCATCGAAAACGTTTGGTCAAGCGCTGTGTAAGGATTGAGGGCTACATTGCGCGTTTCGCTTCCTCGCAAAAATCTGTCGCAGAATGCTCCGACTGGGATTTGAACCGAAATCAGACGGACTCACTCACTCCGTTCGCTGCGCGCGACTGATAGGGTTCAAACCCGGTCGCATTCGCTCCTCACCTTCGTTCGTCGCAGAATGCTCCGACTGGGATTTGAACCCAGGTCATTGCCTCGAGAGGGCAATATGATTGGCCGGACTACACGATCGGAGCGTGCAAACAAACGTATTTCCCTGCTCCGTTTAACGGTTGTGTTTCGCTGGACGCATGTGAAAGAATAGCGGAGGGCGGCGGTCCGAACCTCGTGAAAGGGACGTTCCCACTCTTACTCTTCGGCGAGACCGTAGAACCCAGGCTCATCGTCAGCACGAGGTTCTGCCACTAGGAGTTCATCTGCATTTACCATGATCCAGGGAATCGCCCAATCTAGCAGCACACCTTCTGACTCCGGGTCTAATTCGGCGTCCGGATCGAGTTCCTGGAGGAGTCTGGCTATTTCATAGACGGTATACATCTGGTCGAGTTCCAGCAACTCGTCTGGCCGATAAAAGGTCGCTGGATGAAAGGTTTCGAATTCAGCTTTCGGGACTGGCATGCCCGATAACGTGGTTGTCGGGCTTGTAAGGATGCCGGTCGGTTACTCGACCCGCGAACTGACCGTCGTGAGATTCTCCGCGACGTTGTCCCAATCGATTACCTCAAAGAAGGCATCGACGAAGTCACCGCGCGCAGGACCGTAATCGTAGTAGTAGGAGTGTTCCCAGACGTCGAGTGCGAGGATCGGATGCGAGCCCCACAGAGCGCCGTCGTTGTGCTTCTGAACGGCGAGGTTCCGGAGCTGCTTGGCCACCGGGTCATAGACCAAGAGTGCCCAGCCCCCGGCCGAATACCCGGCTGCCTCCTTGAACTCCTGCTTCCAGGCCTGATAGGATCCAAAGTCCGCTTCGATACGCTCTCTGAGTTCTCCATCGGGTTCCCCGCCTCCATTGGGTGACATGTTCTCCCAGAACATCGTGTGGAGGTAGTGGCCCGAACCGTTGTGACTGACCGACCGAAGGGCCCCTTGCGTGCCCGCCGTTTCGTCGGCGGCACGATTCTCGGACAGGGTTTCTTCAGCGCTCTCGAGCCCATTTACGTAGCCCTGATGGTGGGTGTCGTGGTGCCACTCGAGGACTTGTTCTGAGATGTGTGGTTCGAGGGCGTCGTAGTCGTATGGCAGTTCCGGCAGCTCCGGATTTGAATGTTCACTCATTGGGAGTACACCACATATAACATGGTCCGGAACCCGGATAAACGTTTCCGAGGAGGCATGCAAGGCCACGAGATACCCGAATCAGGCATGCAATATTTCGAGTTAGGAATCGTCACCTCGTGCCCGTTTGAACATCTCGATGGCAGATTTGCGTCGCGTTTGATGATCGACAATTGGGCCCGGATAGTCGGGTGCCACTGATTGACGTTGGTCTCGATCGAGTTCATGCCAGGAGTGAATGGTTTCGGGATCGACTCCCGCAAGTTCTGAAATATAGGAGGTGATATACTCGGCCTCAGGATCATACCGTTCACCCTGTGTCATCGGATTAAAAACCCGAAAATACGGCTGGGCGTCCGTCCCCGTGGAAGCGGCCCACTGCCATCCAGCAACGTCGTTTGCCGTTTCGTGGTCCAGAAGGTGGGTGCGGAACCACTGGTACCCCTTTCGCCAATCGAGTTGGAGATCTTTTGTGAGAAACGAGGCGACGAGCATCCGAACCCGATTGTGCATGTACGATTCGGCCTGTAGCTGACGCATTCCCGCATCGACAATTGGGTAGCCCGTTTTGCCGTCGGTCCAGGCCGTGAAATGCCCGGGCTCGTCTCGCCATTCGATCTGATTCTCGTAGCTTTTGAAGTTTTCCGAGACTGTGTTCGGGTGGGCATCGAGTACTTGGATATAAAAATCACGCCAGGCAAGTTGGCGTTGGAATTCAGTGACGGACTCTCGTGGGGTCTCCGCCTCCACGGCTGATTTGGCACGTGCAGTTCCTTCGAAAACTTCCCTGATCCCGAGCAGTCCCATTGAAAGGTCTTGAGACAGTCGAGATGAGCCTTCCGCTGCTGGTTTGTCCCGCAACTCGGCATACTCGTAAATCGGGCCGTCAAGGAACGACGCGAGCCTGTCTTCGGCCGCCCTCCGGCCTGCAGGTAGTGGAATGGACTCTCTGGGTGGGTCTATGAGGTCCATGATATCTGTTGTGTCATAGCTTGCGAAGTCCTGCTGAGACGGTTGTGCTGCTGGCGTATCTTTCGGGCGATCACTCCATTTTTTGAAGTAATACGAAAACACCGAATAATACTCCCCCGCGTTCGTCCGGATAGACCCAGGCTCGTGGAGAGTCATATCGACAGGTGATTCGGTTATAATGTCCGTTGGGAGTGCATCCCGGACGGCCCCATCACGTTCTCGTGCAACTTTGGAATGGTCCTGATTCCAGGTAACAGTCTTAGCGTCGAACTTGTCTGCGAGGGCGGGAACTATCTCCTTTGGATCGCCTCGGCGAACGAGGAGATCCGTGTTCATTTCTCGATAGGTTTGCTGTAGGGAGGAAAGCGAGGCAAGCAAAAATCCGGTTCGGGCCGTTCCAGCCATCGATAGCAAATTGGGATCAAGGACAAACACTGGAAGTACCCTCCCGTTTTCGGTTGCCTGTTCGAGACCGACGTTATCGATTGTCCGGAGGTCCCGACGATGCCAGAAGAGGCTTTGGGGCGAATCGGTCATACATGTATGAGGACGGGCACGATAGAAAACGTTTGGACCAAAATTTCACTGCTACAACGGTAGGGAACTCAGAGACTGAAGAATTACCGGTCTCGGAGCGTGAACCACCAGTCCTTTGCGTCGTAGCCTTTCTCCTCGGCTTCTTCGAGACGCGCGTCTGCCTCGTCGTCGGTTCCAGGAGGCGGAAGCAGGACCTTGTCACCGAACAGCTCGTTGTTCGGCCAGTCTGCCGGGGTCGCAACGCCTTCAGCGTTACTGTACTGGAGGGCTTCCAGTGAACGAAGGATCTCGTCGATGTTTCGACCGATCTCTTTGGGGTAGTAGAGGATCTGTCGAATGACACCTTCGGGATTGACGAGGAATACCGCCCGAACGGTACTCGTGCCATCACCCGGATGGATCATCCCGAGTTCGGTTCCGATTCGGCCGGTTTCGTCGGCGATAACCGGGAAGCCGATGTCGATGTCGAGTTCCTCCTCGATCCAGTCCGTCCACTTGATATGGGAGTGAATCCGGTCCACCGACAGCCCCATCAGGTTCGCATTCATCTCCTCGAATTCTTCGCGACGCTGTTCGAAGGCGGAGAACTCGGTCGTGCAGACCGGGGTGAAGTCACCCGGATGACTAAACAGAACGAGCCATTCGCCTTCGAAATCCTCAGGGAGACTGAACGTTCCGTGGGTCGTTTCCACAGTCAGGTCGGGGAACCGGTCCCCAATGAGCGCAAACCGTGGCGTCTCGGAGTCAGTGTTTTCTGGCATTACAATAGACAATAGTGCATGGTGTATGAAAAACTTTGCCAATCAATATTTTGTCTTTGGGTTATAAAAAAAATTTTGCAATGTGGCCAATCCCACCGCTTCTTTCGATCAAAACGGCTGAGTGGGGTCCTCACAAATACTAACCATGATCGAAATAACGCCAATTGGGAGTGTTTCAACTCCGATCAAAACGACCGACGAAGCGCCGAGTCAAGCGGTCAAAGCTGATATTTCCGGAACAATCGAAATCGACCCGGAATACGAATCGGCGCTGCAAGGAATCGAAGTTGGATACGATATTGTTGTTGTCTGGTACGCCGACGAAGCAGACAGGTCCCTCCGAGTGCTAGATAAAGTTTCGGACCGTGGGGTGTTCAATTCCCGGTCACCAGCCCGTCCGAATCCGATCGTCATCACTACTTGTACAGTTACTGATCTATCAGGAACGAACATCAAGGTGCAGGGTGTAGATATGCTTGATGGGTCTCCTGTCCTCGATCTCAAAGCGCCGCTTCGCCGAGATTTGAAAGACGAAGAATAGGGATATCGCCGTTCGAGACCTCACCAGGTAGATAGTCGGTGCCGTCTCGTATCCAATCCTTCCAAGGTTGGACTGGATGAGACGTTCGAGGCGACTTCATCGAGTATTGGTAGACCAGCACAATACTTATTGCCGATGTCCCGCTCTCCTCAGGCATGAACGCTCCGTTTGTCGTCATTGGGGGAGACGCTGCCGGGATGAGCGCAGCGAGCAAAGCGAGACGGGAAGCGCCCGATCGGGACATCGTCGTTTTCGAGAAGGGAGAGTGGGTTTCCTACGGGGCCTGTGGGCTCCCGTACTACGTTAAGGGCGATATTGACTCCTTGAACGATCTCGTATCGGTTACGCCCACAGAATTCCGTGACGAACGGGATATTGATCTTCGAACCAACCATGAAGTAGTCACAATCGACACTGATTCGAAACGGATCACGGTCGACGGGCCGAAGGAAACCTTCGAACAACCCTATGGAAACCTCTTGATTGCAACCGGGGCGAGCGCGATAGTCCCCCCTATCGATGGAGCCGAACTCCCAGATATCTTTACACTGCATGACATGGCCGATGGCAAATCGGTCAAAAAACGATTTTCCGATCGGTCTGACCTGGATTCAGTTGGTATCGTCGGAGGGGGATACGTGGGCGTCGAAATGGCCGAGGCGTTCCGAGAACGGGGAGTATCGGTCCATCTGTTCGAAATGCTGCCCCAGGTTTTGGAGCCATTCGGTGGGGCAGTCGGCGAGGCTGTCGCCGAGGAGTTAACTGATCAAGGGGTTTCCCTCCATCTGGGGACACCTGTCGAAGGGTTCGAGGGTGATACAACGGTGACGGGAGTCCGTACCCCAGAAGACACTGTTTCGGTTGATATGGTTCTTCTGGGAACCGGCGTGCAACCAAATTCGGCCCTGGCCGAGACAGCAGACATCGAAATCGGACAAACCGGGGCGATTGCCATTGACGAAAACGGACGAACCTCAGCTCCAGATGTGTATGCAGCGGGCGATTGTGCCGAGATGACCCATGTGGTGACCGACGAACCAACACATGTTCCACTTGCGTTGACAGCGAACAGGGCTGGTCGAGCTGTGGGACAAACAGTAACCGGGACGCCAACACCCGTAGGCGCTATTGTTGGAACCGCCGCGGTCAAAGCATTCGACAAGCAAGCAGCGAGAACTGGGGTCATCGATATGGAGCGGGCCCGAGACGTCGGTTTTGATCCTGTGTCTCGGACGATCACAACCCGGTCACGAGCCGGTTATTATCCTGGCGGCTCGCCAATTACGGTGACGTTGGTTGCAGACCAACACTCGGGTCGGGTACTCGGCGCCAGTATGGTCGGTTCAGAGGGGGTTCCAAAGCGGATCGATACGATTGCAACCGCACTTCATGGAGAGATGACGGTTGCAGAGCTTCAGGCCCTTGATTTATCGTATGCACCTCCATTTGGGCCGACGTGGGACCCGGTCCTGACGGCAGCAAAGGTCCTCAAAGGGGCAGTGTCGGGGTGAAAGGGTTATGTGTAATATTGGAATTACCGAGCAAGACTTTAGTAACCACCCGTCTAACTAGTAACTGAATGGTCGAGGCACTAAACCGTCATCTTGAGCAAGACCTCGAATGTGAGACTCTTCTCGAGTGTCTCTACGACCTTAATGCACTCGACCGCGAGTGTTTTAATGTGCTTGCCGATACTGCAGAACCCCTGACAATCGACGAGCTAGCGTCGACCGTCGATCGGGAACGGTCGACCGTGTATCGATCGATTCAACGACTCCTACAGTTCGGGTTAGTCCAAAAAGAGCAGGTGAATTACGATCGTGGCGGGTATTATCACGTCTATCGAATCACGAATCCGGACGAAATCGGGGACGAAATGCAGACGAAACTCAACGATTGGTACGCACAAATCGGATATCTCGTCGGGCGGTTCAGGGAGAAATACGGTGAGGGTTCGGATAGTACCGAATCACCACCACCGGTAACTTGAACGCTCTATTTTCGAAAAAGGCCTTGTTAGGCGCCGCCTTCCCGGTGAATCAGACGCAGAATATCGCTTTTCTCCCGGACGCCGACGATCCGTTCGGCTATTTCACCGTCTGAAAACAGAATCATCGTCGGGACGCCCTGAACGCGATGTTCTTGGGCCAATCCCTGCAGATCGTCGACATCTACCTTCGCCATGGCAGCATTCGTCTCCTCGGCGAGTTCCTCGACAACTGGTTCGAGCATCTTGCATGGTCCACACCATTCAGCGTGGAAATCAGCGAGCACGACATCATACGTGTTCGTAACCTCCTGGAAATGATCTGCTGACCGGATATGAACGGGTTCGGCAGGAGCCTCCTCGGCGATTCCCTCTGTGTCAGTTAGGTTTTCGTTTTCCTGTTCGATTTCAGATCGTTTTTGCTCTCGTATCTGCTCGATCTTCTCAGATGTTTCGCTCATTTCACGTCCTCGTACCTGGCCACGTTACTTATGGGTTTTGTAATGGGCGCACAATACCACCGCTTGATTTGGGGGCATCTCCTGATTAGCACCACTATTCCCAGGTTGCGTGAAGCGCGGAGTGGAGGGCGTCGATTTCGGCCTCGGTGTTCATGGCGTGTATAGAGACGCGGATCGAATCGGGAAGCGGAAGGGCCCTAACCGAGATGTCGTTCGAGTCAAATTGCTCAACCACCGATTCAGGGTTCGAAGCCTGAATGGTTATCAGTCCAGTTGGAGATTCAGGAGGACTTCTAAGTCGGTCGTGGGGGATTTCGTCGACAAATCGGGATCGAAGCGATTGGATCTGTTCGTGAATGGCATCGATCCCAACCTGCTGAATGGTCTCGATCGCCGTTTGCAAGCCGGCGAACGGACCTGGACTCATCGTTCCGAGTTCGAACCGTTTGGCCTCATCATAAAATTCGTACCGGCCACCAGATGCCTCCGAAACACTTCGATACCCCACGTGAATCGGCTCGAGGGTTTCAGTTACCGTTTCGGATACATACAGATATCCGGCCCCCCAAGGGCCGAGCACCCATTTATGACCGGCCCCTGCAACGAAATCCGCGTTCCAGTCATGAAGATCCACGGGACGTTGCCCAGGTGCCTGAACGGCATCCACGAGCGCCAAGGCGTCGTGCTCGTGAGCGATCTGTACCATCTCCCTAACGGGATGAGTCCGCCCATAGATCCAGTCAATAGCACTGACACAGAGGAGTTCGGCGTCTCGAACCGCTTGTTCGAGAGCTTCAAGGTCGATTTGCCCCTGATCGGTTTCAAGGACGCGAACGTCGATCCCAGCAGCCGCTTCGAGACGGGTCCATGGTAACCGACCGGCAGCGTGTTCCAGGTCGGTTGTCACGATCACGTCCCCTGGGTCCCAATCAATCGATGTCGCGATCCGATTGATTCCCTCCGTCGTACTCTGGGTAAGTGCAATTTCTGCGGTGGATACGCCCAGAAGATCCGCAATGGACTCACGGGCACTCTCGAAAATCTCGTCAGCGACCGGGTACATCCCAGCCCCCGCTGGGGCCTGGAACTCATGATATTCAAGTACGGCGTTGCTCGCAGAAACGACCGTTCGGGGACTTGGGCCACTTGCTCCCCAATTGAAATACATCCGGTCACTAAGCGGGGGAATGTCAGCGCGCAATTCCGAAAGTGAATCAGGAACGCTGGTTTGTGAGGGGAACGAAGCCCATGGGTTCTCCGGCATTGGGTAATTTTGGTATGGGACGATCTTCAATCTCCGGTCGGTATCATTGGATTTTGGCGTCGATCGCTGCTGCAACGTCCTCGTAGCGTGGCGATTCTGGGCGCTCCCCGTCAACCAGAACAGTCGGCGTCTTGGTTACATCCGTCTCCTCACCGAGTGATTTCTCGGCCTCCAAGGTCTGAAGATACCGCTCATCGGCCACAGCGGTTCGGACTGTTTCCGGATCAGCACCGACCGATTCAGCCAGATTACCAAACAACTCTATACTGTACGAGTCGAAGTTCTGGTACAGGAGATCGACGTACTCGTAAAACACTTCCTGCCCCTGCATATCTTGGACAGCTCGTGCTGCATATGCTGTTTTCCATGACCACTCCTCGTCCAAGAATGGGAAATCGTGTCGAATAAACCGAACTGTCCCGGGCTCGATATAATTCGCTTCGATTTGGGGCAGAATCTCGAGGGCAAACTGTCGACAGAATTTGCAGGTGAAGTCTTCGAACGATTCGACGGTGACTGGGGCTTCCGCAGCACCTTTGACGGGGGTTGAAAGTGGTTCGTCAGGTCCTGTGGAGTTGCCACCCAGACACCCGGCAAGGGCTCCGACCGTTGTTATGGACCCAGCGGAAAGAAATCTCCGACGCGAGACGTGCATGCGTTATTAGCACGGAGAAAATCTTATAAAGGCGCTGATCTGGCCCGGAACAAGAGATGACCACATGCAATCACATAACTGCCGAAACGTAGCCCACGACTGAATCCATATCCCCGCCTGTCTCTCCACTTGTTGCGTACGAAAGCACAGTTCCACTATCGATTTGTTGCTCACGGGCGACCGCAAGCGTCACAGCAGTGGGTCCGGGTCCGCACATACTATGTCCTGATTGCTTTGCATCCATAACAGACGCCACATCAAGGGATTCAATAGCCCCTCTAATAGCCTCGTCATCCCGGTGGGCCCGTTCAGCAGGTTCGTAGTGAGTCAGGTCAGTGGAGGCAATTATGACCACTTCACTCCAATCTGTTACTGATTCTAAAAGCGCCGAGGTGAGTCGGTCGACATGTGTCTGGTCCTGTCGACTCATCACGATCGGAAGGATCGGGACCTGATCATCGTAGAGATACTGGAGGAACGGTACCTGCACTTCGAGTGAATGTTCACCCGCATGCGTCGACTCGTCGATTTCGACGCCGGGTGCGGACGAAAGACGCTCCCGAAGGTCATCGTGGACAGTGACTGTTCCAAGTGGTGTTTCCCACCGTGTGGCCCCTGAAATGGCCAGGGGGCGCCCTCGCCTACCATGATTCGGGCCAACGATAATGGCAACTTCAGGTCGGCCAGTGGTCGCCAGTTGCGAAAAACCGTGTGCAGCGACTGGCCCAGAATACGGATAGCCGGCATGTGGTGAAATCAATCCCAGCGGCGGGTCACCGTCAGTACTAACAGCTGGGACCGAGGCGGGCCCGACCGGATGTTCGAATGCCGCTTCGATCTGTTCTTCCAGGGCCGGTTTTGTTCCAGCATAAAACTGGCCGGCGACGGCCGGTGATCTGTGGGAACTCATGGTGGGTATGGTGTGAGTTAGTTCTGTTGTTCGGTCAGGCCAACTCGTTCGATCGGACCGTTTGGTTCAGTTTCTTCGAACACCTGCGCCCGAAATTGGAGAACGGTCGTATCCGGTTGCTGCCAACAATCGCCCTGCAGACCCGCCTTCTTGCAGGTTTTGGTAAGAAACGTTTCGGCATCCCAAGACTGATCGGCCGGAACTTGAGGCAACAATAATCCACTCCGGTCGTTTCGTTGGACGATTAGTCCGTCTTGACCGACAGTAATGGCCTCCGAGTCGACCGGCGTAACCTCCTTTGGCGGCGTCAAAATGCTCACCTCTACTGTGACCGTTGAAAGTTCTGATTCGCTCACCGGCGGGAATCGTGGGTCATTTGTCGCGGCTTCAACTGCCGCCGCACGAATCGCCTTGATAGCCGATTGTTCCGGGGTCGGCCGTCCAATGCAACCACGGAGTCGCCCGTTCTTTCGAAGTGTCACAAACGCCCCTCGTTCTATTTCGAACACGCCGTCGACATCCTCAGGTTTCGGAGGCGGATTTCCTGTTTTGACGACTGATTCGATAACCCGTCGAGCGAACGATACCGCCCAACTCCCGTGGGACTCGGTGAGTTCAACTCGAGACCCTAGGGTCATATACAAGTCTATGAGCGACAGCCCAAAGAAACATCGGGGGAAGCCGGTGGGTATTCGAGTTGAGCCCCGGCCTCCGAAAGTTATTCGGCCGTAATTACGTCGTCGATACGGACGATCATTGTCGCGGCCTCTGTTGCGGAGGACAAGACTTCTCGTTTGACCGTGGCCGGGTCGAGGACACCCTGTTCGACCGGATCTCCGACGGTCCCGCGTTCCGCACGAGCCAGAATTCCACCGCGGCCATCTTCGTTGGCGGCCCGAACTTCGACGAGCGCGTCAATGGGATCCATGCCCGTATTTTCGGCGATTGTTCTCGGAATCGAGTCAAGTGCGTCGGCAAACGCCTCAACTGCCAGCTGTTCACGACCTTCTATTCCAGCAGCGGCCGAGCGCACGGCAGTCGCGAGCTGAATCTCTGTGCAACCAGCACCGGGCACGACACCCCCCGTTTCTGCTGCGGCGATAACCGCATCAACACCGTCTCCAACGGCTCGTTCGAGTTCGTCGAGAACGTGTTCGGTTCCGGACCGAACAAACAGCGTGACTGCGTCTGCCTGGGTGGTACCGGAGACGAAGAGCAGTTCGTCTTCCCCGTACCGTTCAACCGCAATACTGTCGACCTGACCGAGATCTTCGGATTCGATATCATCGACGGTCGCCAGTCGGTTGGCGCCCGTCGTTCGAAGCACTGCGTCCGCATCGTCACTACTGAGCGAATCGAAAGCCAGGATCCCGTCATTTGCGAGGAATCCGGCAGTCATATCGGCGATGTCGCCAGTGACGAAGACGACGTCGACGCCTGCATCAGCAAGCGAATCGGCGTATTGCCGCAGTTCGCGCTGTTCGTTGGCGATGGCTGAATCGAGTTGATCGGCGGATTGAACGTCATACTCGATGTCGGCTTCGGTTTCCCGAGTGTCGAGATCGGTGTCGATGACTGCGACTGTTGCGTCATCGACCGATCGCGGCATGTCATCGCGCAGGGGCTCTTCGTCGATGATAACTCCGTCGACGACCTCAGTTGCACTCGAGGATTCCCCAGGTTGTGCCACGATCTGGATGTTTTCGTCGTGAATGGTTCCGTTGGATTCGACCTGCCCAACAGCGTACACGATACTTTCGGCGAGGGTTTCGGCCGTAATGCCACCCGTCCCTTTCCCCGTCATCGCGGAGCGGGCAATATCGGTAAGCACATCGTCATCGATGTCCACGTCGAGAATCTGCTCGTCGAGAGCCTCGAGAGCGATGTCACGTGCTTGGGAGAACCCTTCGACGATAGTCGTCGGATGGATTTCGTCCTCGATAAAGTCCTCGGCTTCAGACAGAAGCTGGCCAGCCAGAATGGCTGCACTAGTGGTGCCATCCCCGACAGACTCCTCTTGGGACTCGGCGACCTCTGTCACCATCTGTGCGGCCGGGTGTTCGATATCCATCTCGTCTAAGATGGTCGCGCCATCGTTGGTAATGACGACGTCGCCACCATCGCTGACGAGCATTTTGTCCATCCCTTTCGGGCCAAGTGTTGTCCTGACGGATTCGGCGATTGCCTCCCCGGCAGTGATATTGCTCGTTCGAGCGTCTTTTCCTTGTGTTCGTTCGGCATCCTCGTCGAGGATAAATACCGGCTGTCCGCCGCGCATCCGCTGGGAGTCAGATCCTGACATGCGTCACTGAAAGGTAGAATTGTGATACTGTATAAAACTTGTGGATTTGTGGTCGTTTTCTCATTGGTTTTTGCGAACGAACCAAGCCCCTAACCAAGCGAGGGCAATGAAAAACGACCCCGCAGTGAAGCCAGGCGTTTCTGTCGCTGTTTTACTACCCATCGTCGAGGAGGTGGGTGTGAGAGGGGATTGTGAGTCGGGTGGAACTCCGGACGTTGTTTTGGACGGATCTGTAACCGTAACCGTGACTGTTTCGGTTCCAGCAGAGATTTGGTACGTTCCAGCCTTCTCAAACGTGGCTGAAGCGGTTCGTTCGACCGCTTCACCCCCAGTCAAACGAATATCCCATTCCTTCAGTGGGGTTCCATCAATTGTGATCGGAACCATTCCCGTTGCCGGCCATGATCGCTCGTTTAGGACCGTGGTGAAGATGGTCACCTCCGAGTCTACTTCCACCGCAGCTTCTGAAACGGTGAGTTCCGTTACGACCGGCGTAGCTGGCTCCTTGACGCTGAAATTCCATGGTGTAGCTCCCGTCGTGAGTGTTTTAGGGCCAGGTTCCGCAATCGTATGGGCCAGCGAAACGCTCGTTGATTCACCGCCATCCAATGAGCCACTTGTGGTCGCCACGACTGTCTCGTTGAGTATCAGTATCCGTTCGTAGCTCCCGGTTTCCTCCCCTTCATTAGTAATCGTGATGGGAACTGATACCGTCTCGCCGGGGACCAAGACCGGAATGATGTCAACGGTATCGTTTCGATACGGCCCCGTAATGTCAAGTGAGCCGATACTCGCATTGATATCCGGCGGTGCTGCACCGAAAGCCGCCTGATGAGCAGTTTGGGACCACATTTCAGGCGTTTGAGTCGTCGTTATGTACCCCTCCACGTCCCTCCTCGTTTCATCAGTGGCAAGGTCGGAAACCGCTGAATCCAAATACGCTTGATCGATTGGTTGATCGTGTTCGTTCATTGACTCGAAAACCGCCCTCGCCGAAACGGTTTGTTCAGAGTCGAGTCGGATTCGTCTGTCGAGGGTTCCGTAGACCAATGCCCCTTTCGCATAATTGGCAAGTGATGTCCACGTGTCCGGCCGGGAAAGAACGACGTCTTCGTATCGCGATTGTGTGCCCCGGTCAAGGTGGCCACTGAAAGCCTCGAAATCGATATGTCCCTGTTCGAGCGTCAGCAATGCGGCATAAAACTCCGGCATCCCCTCACGAATCCAGCGAGCATCGGTGGCGGTCGTGAAGTTCTGACGGAGGTGAACGAATTCGTGGAGCCAGATGGACCCTGGTTCGTCGATTGGTTGATCGGCTCGTATCCACGTATCGGTACGGTCCGCCAATCCATAGGGCCCCCAATCGACCGACGTTGGGGCGGCGATGACGACACTTCGACGAACCGGACTGTTCGGAAGGTGTGGCGAAGCAGCCTCGAAATAGCCCAGAATATCCACAGTGGAGGACTCTAGCGTCGCCGCCTCGGGGACCACCACTGACACTGATTGACCGTCGATTGACCGCGTTGCTTTCGTATGAGTTCCGAGAAAGACCATCCGATCCCCGGCCACTCCCGACCCAGCGACGGCTGTTTCACTGGCAAACGACACGGTGGGATCGCTCTCGTATGCTGACCAGTAGACACCCGCAGGTGGGACTGAAGCAATTGCCCAGTCACCAGTATCCACGAACATGAGACCCGGTTCCGTTTCGGTCGCTTGGCTCTTCGCTCCAAATGTTTCGGTCACTTGACCCCTCGCTGCAGATTTGAGATGATACGCACCAGTCCTGTTGACCGAAAGCGAGAGTCTAATCGACGGGTCGACCGTATCACCGTCCCAGGAGTAATTGCCATCCCCAGTTGGTTCGAACCCATCAGCAGCAGTCACAGAGGCCGAATCCGGGATTTCGGAGGTCAGTTCGACAATCTGGTCAGGGATATCGAATCGCATTTCTGCGGCAATAACTCCTGGTTCCGCAGGTTTTCGTTCGAAGATGAACTGCCGCACCAACTGATCTTTTGAATCCGTCGCTGAGAGTTTTTCCGCATCGGTATGCTGTACTCTGACTGAATCCGTTGCAGCCCGATTTTCGAGAAGCGGTCCATGTTCTGCTGGCGCAAGACCTGATGAGGAAGATTCCGCTTGTGCGACCGCAACCGGCGAGAAAACGAGAGACAAAACGAGCAATCCGACAAGAACCCACGCAGTCCGGAACCCGGATTTCATACTCACCATAGGAGGGTCGCTAATATAGGCTCCACGTTCGCTATCAGCCCGCCACCTGTGCCAGTGGTCCGTCAATGTTTACCCGATGGGTGGGCTAATCCAACCAACATGGTGGAAAACATCATCTGGCCGGCCTATTTCGACGCCGATCGTTCTCGAAGCGAGGGGCGCAGGGTGCCGGAATCGCTTGCGGTCAGCGAGCCCACCGTCGATGAGATAGCAGAAGCGGTCCGACAGGTCGGGTACGACGCGCTGATCGAACCCGATGTGGCCTATCCACGGAGTCACCGAGAGGAAACCGGCCGGGTGGCTGTGTCCAATGCCGATGATTCGGGGAAAAGTGACCTGCTTCAGGGCGTTGCCGCCTACGTCCAGGCCCTTCGAGACTGATGGACCGTCTTGGCACAGTTCATCGTATCGCTGGCAATCTACTCGTCCTCCGAGCTGCCTCAGCTGACCCGGCACCGATTGGGGCGACCGCGATCGATGAAAATCTCGACACAGTCGGCCGAGTCGTGGACGTTTTCGGTCCGACCTCGAAGCCGTATCTGGCCGTGACCCCGAGCGAGGCGATATCACCTGCGGGGCTGGTGCAGAAGCCGCTGTACTGGCGTCCGGACCGCTGAGTCTTGTACTGGAAGCGGCGGACTGATTGTTTTCTCGCTATGAGAGAACGGAAGGGCCAAGAACCGGACGACAATATCACTGACAATGAGTGACCGTCGACGAGTTGGGCTGGCCCTACTTGGTGCGCTGGGCTTTTTCCTTGCGGTGCAACTTGGTGCGCTCTGGCTGCAGACTCCGTTTGCCGCCGCCGGGTATCAGGCCGTCGAGGACCCGGGTAATCCGGCGAACTCGGTGTTTTACATCGGCGTTTTGCTAATTGCGACGGTTGGTATGTTGGCACTGTTGAAATACGAACTGACCCGTGTCCTCCGAGCCTTTATCGTGCTTACGAGTGGGCTCATTTCGGCATACGTTTTCTCCGTGTTCGTCCCTCCAATCGTCGGAGAACCTGGGACACTCCATCTGGGAGCGCTTCTCGGAGGTGCGGGTATCGTCGTCGGGTTGGCGTTCTATCCTGAATGGTGGGTCATAGACACGGCCGCGCTCATCATGGGTATGGGTGCAGCGGCGCTGTTCGGGATCAGTCTCGACGTGTTTCCGGTGCTCCTCCTTCTCACGGCGCTTGCAGTATACGACGCCATCAGCGTGTACGGCACGGAACATATGCTCACACTTGCCTCAGGTGTGATGGAACTCCGAGTTCCGGTACTCATCGTCATTCCCACGACCCTGTCCTTCTCGTTTCGAGAACTGGCAGCAGAAATGGCGAATGAGGACTCCGAATTCGAGTCCGAGGAAACCGACCCAGCCACCGGGTCCGAAACTGATGACCCCCTCGATCGGGACGCCTTCTTCATCGGCTTGGGCGACGTGGTTATCCCCACGATACTCGTCGTCAGTGCGGCAACGTTCTTTGAAATGCCGACAGTTCTCGGCGTGGAACTCGCTTCGGCGGGCGCAATCTGCGGGACGCTCGTCGGGCTCGGTGCGCTCCTCTATTTCGTCATGAAAGGTCGTCCACACGCGGGGCTTCCCTTGCTCAATGGCGGCGCAATAGGGGGATACCTGCTTGGCGCCCTCTTGGGGGGACTTTCGCTCGTCGAGGCCCTCGGTATTGCCCAGTATCTCGGTTGAAGGGCAGCCACCGATCACGGTTTACAAGTGGTGTCGATTATGCCGTCTTCTTTCCGACGACAGTATACACAAACCCGAGATCCAAGACTTTCGCTTCCAGCCCAGCGTCTTCCAGGATTTGTGCGAGTCTTGGGGCCGAGAAAAACGTTGATTCGAACCCGACGAGATGTTCGGCAAACGCAAGTCCACGCCCTCGAACTGTCGTCGGATCGAAATCCCGAATGACGATGACGCCTCCGGGTCGAAGTACTCGGTTGACCTCCTCAGCAACGGTCTCTAGGGCCGGAAGATGGTGAATCGCGTCCACGGAAAGGACGGCATCAACGCTTTCAGAAGTAAGCGGAAGCGAGCGGACATCGCCTTGAACAGTCGGATAGCCGTTGGAATCTGCCTGTGTGAGCATCGGTTGGCTGGCATCGAAAATGACAGTTTCCGGGGCGATAGCCCGGGCAGCCCGACCGGTTCCACCACCTAGATCAACAATTTGTTCGATGAGGCCAGTGGCCCGTCCAAGACCGTTTTCGAGAGGTTTTGGGTCGGTCTCCGGGAGGAGCAGATCGTAGAGAGGCGCAAATCGGTCGAAATACGGAACGTCGTGCACACTCGGATAATGGGGATGAATCCTTATGAGTCGCGTGTTAACGGCGAGATGATGGAATACGTTGTGCTTGGAATGCCGGCAGAAGGGCCAACGCTAACCCTTGACTGGCAACGGTTCAGTTATGCCGGCAAATTCGAAATGAGTTCAACTGGGAAAGCCGTGGTCTACGATCAGGACGAAATCGTCGCGGCAGCAGCGTTCAACGAGGATCGAGAAACTCAGAGCCATGCCTGGATTCGGTATCTCACAGTCCGATCCGATCGGCAAGGAGAAACCCTTGGGTCACACCTCGCCACGAGTGTCAAAGAGACACTCCTCAACCGGGGATACAACCAGGTTACCATCGCAGTCAACAATCCTCGAGCGTATCGGGCCCTCTACAAGGCGGGATTCCATTTTACAGGGCGAGAAACTGGCATTGCCGAGCTCGTTCTCAAATTTCCTGGGCCGAGAGAACCGGCCACCTATCGAGACGGCTTACAACGTTTTGCCCAGCGTGAACTACCTGAGGAGGATGAACGTCTCTTGGAAAGCTGGCTCGAAGATGGGACCCCACCGGAGACAGTGAACGGTATTCCTATGGCCCCCTCGACCAAAGCGGAGGACAATGGGGCTTGCTGATCTCCGACAGCTCGCGGTGCTTTCCGAAGTCAGCTACGACGAGTTGGACGGGGATGTCGTAGCCGTGGACGCACACAACTGGCTGTATCGATATCTCACGACGACGGTCAAGTTCACCAACGAAGACGTCTACACCACCGAGGACGGAGCGGAAGTGGCCAACCTTATCGGGGTCGTCCAGGGCGTACCGAAGTTCTTCGAGCACGATCTCACACCAGTGTTCGTCTTCGATGGCGGGGTAACGGAACTCAAATCGGATGAAGTCGAGCGGCGACGGGAGCAACGTGAGGAAGCCGTCGCACAAATGGAAGAAGCGAAAGCAGCGGGTGACCCGATCGCTGCTGCGAGACTCGAATCGCGAACCCAGCGATTGACGGACGTGATTCATGAAACGACGCGGCAGGTTCTCGAACTCCTCGATGTTCCGGTCGTCGAAGCGCCCGCGGAGGGTGAGGCCCAGGCGGCTGCAATGGCAAGAAACGACCCGGCGGTCGATTATGCAGGGAGCGAGGATTATGACACCCTCCTGCTTGGAGCCCCGTTGACGCTCCGGAAACTTACAACGAGTGACAACCCCGAACTGATGGATTTCGAAGCGACACTCCAGAAACACGACATCACCTGGAGCCAACTCGTCGATATCGGAATTCTCTGTGGGACCGATTTCAACGACGGTATTCACGGATTCGGTCCGAAAACAGCTTTGACCGCAGTGAAAGAGCATGGCGACCTCTGGGGAGTGCTGGAGGCAGAAGACGAGTATATCGAATATGTGGATCGTATCCGTGACCTGTTTTTGGACCCGAACGTCACCGAAGAGTACGACCTCGATACGGGTATCGACCCGGATTTGGACGGAGCCCGGGACTACGTTACTGACCAGTGGGAGATCCCGACAAATGAAGTCGAACGTGGGTTCGAACGGATTGAATCGGCCGTGGTCCAGACCGGCCTCGATCAGTTTACCTGAGTCTGCGGAACGGCAACGGGATTTACGTGGGCAGTCGACGAAAGGCCACCATGACAGAGGATTCTGACGAACGGATCGAATCGGACAGCCTCGGCGACATTGCGGTGCCATCGGACGCCTATTGGGGGGCCCAAACACAACGGGCCATACAGAACTTCCCAATCAGCAACCAGCAGATGGACAGGCGGTTCATTCGAGCCCTGGGCATCGTCAAGAAAGCGGCCGCGACGGCCAACGAACAATTGGGGCTCATTTCACCCGAAACTGCGTCTGCGATTCGGGAAGCCGCCACCGAGGTCATCGACGGCGAACACGACGATCAGTTCCCAGTAGACGTTTTCCAGACCGGGTCCGGGACCTCGACGAATATGAACGCGAACGAAGTAATTGCCAATCGAGCCGCTGAGCTCATGGGGGCTGCTATCGGGAGCAAGTCGGTCCATCCGAACGATCACGTGAATTTCGGACAGTCCTCGAATGACGTGATCCCGACCGCGATGCATATTGCCGCTTATGAGGCAATCGAACACGACGTCGAACCCGCGCTAAAAACCCTCGAACAGCGTCTAGCTGAGAAAGAAACCGCGTTTGATGATGTGGTGAAAACGGGGCGGACCCACCTCCAAGATGCAACACCCGTCAGGTTGGGCCAAGAATTCGGCGGTTATCGGACCCAAATCGAGAAAGGGTTGGACCGAATCGGTCGAGTCAAACCGGAACTTGGCGAACTTGCACTTGGAGGCACTGCCGTCGGAACCGGTCTCAATACCCATCCGGACTTCCCAGAACTGGCCGTCGAGGCGATCAATGAGGAAACCTGGCTGGAATTCCAGGAAGCGGACAATCACTTCGAAGCGCAGGCGGCGCACGACGCAATGGCTCATGCCCACGGTGCGCTTCGAACTGTCTCCGGTTCACTTCACAAAATCGCGCATGACCTCAGACTCCTGGCATCTGGACCGCGAAATGGGCTTGGCGAACTCGTTCAACCCGAGAATCAACCAGGGTCATCGATCATGCCTGGAAAGATCAATCCCGTAGTCGCCGAATCGATAAACCAGATCCACGCCCAGATCGTGGGGAACCATGCCACGGTGGCATTGGGTGGTGCCGGCGGTCAACTGAATCTCAATCTCTACAAACCGGTTCTCGCGACGAATTTTCTCCAGTCTGCTCGGTTGCTTGCGAACGGGGCCGAAACCTTCGCGAATCGCTTCGTCGCCAAACTCGAAGCGAATGAGGAGACATGTTCGGACCAGGTCAATCAAAGCTTGGCCCTTGGAACGGCTTTGAATCCCGCGATTGGGTACGATGCGGCCGCAGAAGTCGCGAAAGCGGCTCTCGAAGAGGGGCTTTCGATCCGCGAAGCAGCCGTCAACCGTGGCTATCTGACCGAATCTGAGGCCGAGTCAGTTATCGACCCGATTGCGATGACTGAACCCGGAATTCTCACCGACTAAGGCCGTTTGACTCGTTCGAAGACCCGGTCATTCAAGGGGATGGGTCGCCCGGGTTTCGCTATGGAACGTCTCAACGCTCGGGTCCAGATCATCTGGGGCCTCATAGCCCTGCTCGCAGGCGCGGTCCTCGCAGCAGCGGTCGCAGGGGGTCTCATCTGGTTCGATTTGGGCCAGCCCTCCATTGCCGTTCTCGTATTCGCACTGGTCGCAGGTCTGCTGCTCGTCCATGCACACCTTCGCTACCGGATTTGGCGATTCGATGTCCAAACTGATGCCCTCTTTCTACACAGAGGCGTGTTGACCCGTGTTCGAACGGTGGTTCCGTATGTCCGTGTGCAGCACGTAGACACCCAACGAAACCCTCTCGAACGGACCATCGGGCTGAGCCGTGTCGTGGTCTATACGGCAGGATCCCGTGGTGCGGACGTGACGATCCCCGGCCTTCGTCCTGAACGGGCCGAATCGCTTCAGGAGCAACTCCGGACCCTTGCAGGGGAAAACGACGCAGACGATGGCGTCTAAGCTCCATCCGCTCTCGGTCCCGATCCGCGGTGGGGGCCGTGCACTGGGATTGGCGGTTGCTGGATCGGTGCTGGGTTCGATGGTCCAGGAGCCGTTGCGGGCGATGGATATTGCACCTCGCTGGGTTCCACTCGGCCTCGTGTTAGCCGTTCTCTTCGGTTTGGGTGCAATCGGCTACGAAATCCTTCGATACCGAGTATTCACGTACGAGCTGACCGAGGAAACGCTCAACCTCGAATCCGGAGTTCTGTATCGGCGTGAGCGTGAAATCCCGCTCGGGCGAGTCCAAAACGTTGACATGACCCGGTCGATCGTCCAACGAGCCCTGGGAATCGCCGCGGTCGACATCGAGACAGCAGGCGGGCAATCGACCGAGGCAAGCTTCAAGTATGTCTCATTAGCTGAAGCGAAGCGGTTGCAGGAAGGCATACGGACTCGAAAGCAAAGAATCGAATCCGAAACCACCGCCGAGTCCGACGAAGAGGGGGTGTCCAGACCCACACCTGAAGCCGAAGCGGAAACCCTCTTTGCGCTTGATGACGAGTCTCTGGTCCTTTACAGCCTGCTTTCCTTCGACCCGCGAATGCTCACGGTCTTGTTCGTGATCGTCCCGACGCTCTCACCCTTCGTTTCCCCGTATATCGAGGGCCAGGGGATGGCAGTCCTCCTTGGGATTGGGTTCTTCCTGTTGGTACTCGCTGCCCTTGGCGTCTGGCTCATGAGCGCATTTGCCAGGTTCATTGGGTACTACGGGTTCACTCTGACCAGAGTGGGCGAAGAACTACGCTATGAACGAGGATTGCTACAGCGATACGATGGGAGTGTTCCCGAGGACAAGATCCAGACTATCGTCATCGAAGAAAACATGCTGATGCGGTACTTCGATTACGCGTCATTGTCGATTGAAACGGCCGGTTACGGTCCTGGAGCCGAAAACGGGTCGGAATCGGCCGTTCCGCTGGCCAGGCGGGCAGACCTCCTCGAATTGGCCCGGAATGTCGAGGCGTTCGGGGAACTCGAATTCGAACGCCCAGCCCCGGAAGCCCGCCGCCGCTACACCGTCCGATATGCAATCGGTGTTACTGCACTGATCGCTATCGCATTGGTTGTGAGTCGGCAGTTGACACCAATTCCCTGGTACGGGATCGTGGTTCTGTATCCGCTCGTCCCGTTTGCGGCCCGGAAAAAATGGCAGCATCGGGGCTGGGGGCTTCCAGATGGGTATATCGTCACCCGAAACGGGTTCTGGCGGCGACAAACCCACGTTGTTCCGAACTTCAGAGTGCAAACGATCATCGACAGCCGGACGATTTTCCAGCGTCGGTGGCAAATCGGAACGGTTGTCGTGGACACCGCCAGTTCGGGCGGCTTGGTCTCTCAAGGGGCCCAGGCGATCGATATCCCAGACGGGCGAGCAGATACACTTCGTGAGGACGTCGAAAACAGGTTTCTCGTTGCGCTCGGAATTTATTCGGACCCAGATAAAAACGCGTCAGAGAATCAGCCTGAGACTGAACGATTTTAACCCTGCCCCTCAGATGGGTTCATAATGACCGGGTACGACCCCGCGGATCTCGGACTGGTTGCCGGTCTCGAGATTCACCAACAACTCGACACCGACTCGAAGCTCTTCTGTAGTTGCCCAACGACGCTACGTGAAGAGAGCGAGGCCGCACATCGCTTCAATCGATATCTGCACCCGACACCCAGTGAGTTGGGAGAGATAGACGAGGCCGCCCTGGAGGAAAGTCGGGTCGATAGGGAATTCGAATATCTCAGCTACGACACGACCTGTCTCGTCGAGGAGGACGACGAACCGCCCCATCCGATGGACCAGGCGGCACTCGAAACAACGCTCGAAACAGCCCAACTCCTGGCAATGACACCGGTCGACCAAGCCCATGTTATGCGAAAAGTCGTGATCGACGGATCGAACACCTCCGGATTTCAACGGACCTCACTGATCGCGACAGACGGTTATATCGAAACCGAGGATGGAAAGGTGGGTATCGAGGACTTGATGCTCGAAGAAGAGTCCGCTAGACGAGTCGAGGAGACGGAATCGGGAGTCGTTTTTTCACTCGATCGACTCGGTATTCCACTCGTCGAAATCGGGACGAAACCCGATATTTCGAGTCCGGAACAGGCCCGTGAAGCAGCCGAGCGAATCGGAATGATACTCCGCTCGACCGGGGCAGTCAAACGGGGATTGGGAACGATTCGCCAGGACGTCAACGTCTCAATCGAAGAAGGTGCACGAGTCGAAGTCAAAGGGGTCCAAGATTTGGATGGGATCGAAGCGATCGTTCGGGGCGAAGTCGACCGACAGGGTGAACTCCTCGAGATTGCCGGCGAACTCCAGGACAGGGAGGCATCAGTCGGCGACGTGCAAGCGGTTACAGACGTTTTTTCGGAGAGTGAGTCTGGTGTCATCCGAAGCGCACTTGATACCAACGGTGCCGTGTACGCAGTGCCGCTCTTTGGCTTCGATGGGGTTGTCGGGTGGGAAATCCAGCCCGACCGTCGACTTGGAACTGAGCTCTCGGATCACGCCAAACGGAACGGCGCCGGCGGTATTTTCCACACGGACGAACTGCCAGCCTACGGAATCACGGAGTCCGAAGTGAGTGAACTCGAAGAAGCAGTGAATGCTGGCGAAAACGACGCGGTAGCGATCGTGGCGGCCGAAACCGAAACCGCAGAACTCGCTATCGAAGCCGCTGCGGAACGAGCAGTTACCGCCATACAGGGTGTTCCGGAAGAAACTCGAGACGCGAACGAGGATGGAACGACTTCCTATTTGCGACCGCTTCCGGGAGCGGCCCGCATGTATCCCGAAACCGACGTGCCTCCTGTCGAAATTGATCCAGCGACCGTCGAACCACCCGAATTGCTCGACGAGAAAGTCAACCGCTACGTCGAAGAGTTCGACCTGGATCCGGGACTGGCTGATCAAGTCGCGTTTGGACGGAACTTCCCGGCATTCGAACAGGCTGTTGAACAGGGCGTCGATGCCTCACTCGCTGCGACAACGATTGAGTCGACTACCACGGAACTTCGCCGAGACGACGTTCCGATAGATCGCCTTCGAACCGGTCATTTCCTCGATGTCCTTGGGTTGGTTTCAGACGGCGAACTTGCGAAAGAGGGAGTCGGACCGGTACTCGAAGAACTGGCCGAGGATCCGTCCCTAAATGCTCAAGCCGCTATCGAAGCAGCGGGATTGGGTGGTGTCGACAAGGATGCGGTCCGAAACGCCGTCATTGACGTCCTCGACCGAAACCGCTCACAAGTAGCAGAGGACGGAATGGGCGCCTTTTCCGCTCTCATGGGCGAAGCCATGGGCGAGTTGCGAGGAAAGGCAGACGGTGAAGTCGTGTCTGAAATACTCCGAGAAGAAATACAAAAACAAATCTGAAGGGGCACTTGACCCGATGTTTTACGAGGGTTACCTTCGATATCACCACATAGAACAGTCATATGGCCGATACGAAAAACGAGGAGAGTGAGACGGCGTCCGATGCAGAGTGGCCGGACCGAGTTGCGGGAGGAATCAGTTCGTTCATCCAGGTCATCGAACTGGCCGCTGCGGGACTGTTTGCACTGCTTTTCGGGATCGGGGTCCTCGATTTGGCCTTCCAGATCGCTCTAACGGTTCCAACAGGTGGGATCACAAACCCACTCGTCGTTATCGGGTTCATCGAAACCGGGTTGCTGTTGCTCATCATCGTTGAAGTGTATCAAACGGTCGTCGCCTATGTGAGACAGAACGATACCCGCCAGATCGTCCGTTTAGTGATTTATACCGGCGTTATCGCCATGGTGCGGAAAGTAATCATTTTCCGAACGTCCGAATATCCAAGTGTCAATGACGCCTTACTCGCGGCGGTCTCGTATACCGTAATTATGTTTGGTCTCGTGAGCCTGCTGTACGTCGAGCGGAAACTTGCAGGGCCAGATATCTCAGTCAACTAAAGCCCCAGTGAGCGTTTCGAGATCGTAGGTCGCGGGGGCTCGTGATTCATCACGCATCGTCGAAACGACGAACGTCGAGTTAGTTCGGTCGACTTCCGGGATCGACTCGAAATCCGCAATAATGCCCTCGACACTATCCGAGTCTGGAAGTCTCGCAAGCACAATGAAATCGGTTTCGCCCATCGTGAAAAATACCTGTGTGACACCTTCGATGTCCAACAGGTCCTCCTGCATCTCTTCGGACGTCCCGTCATAATCCGCCAGGACTTCGAGGATGATAGTGACGTCCAATCCGAGTGCCTCGTGGTCGAAGTCATAGAGGTCGTTTTCGATCACCCCTGCTTCCCGGAGGTTGTTCAGCCGGTAATGGATCGTCGAAACGGGAATGCCAGTTTCCTCGTGGAGTTTGTCCGGACTCCCCGTTTCGAGGTCGGAGATCGCTTTGAGAATGGCAACATCACGCTCGTCCATCAGTACTCACCTGCTTTTGGAGCCCCGGCCACTTAACCTGTCCTCCCGAGGTACGGTAAAACACCCTCACTTACGGATCAGACGACCAACGCGCACTCGAAGTTTTGCTTCGAGAGGTCGTGGGCCTCGATGATTCTTCGAGAGGCTGTTAATCTTAATTCAAATATCCCTGCCGGACCAACACGAGTCTCCAACTATCCTACCACTATCCACCTTAATCTCGGTATAGTTTTAGGGTTTTAGTATATCTTCGTAGAAAGTTTTAAAACACTACGCAATTTTCGTAATAGTAATGAGAGTTTCAGAAATACTTCGGAGTCCCCAGGGAACGTTGGGGCTGTTCTTGCTCCTGGCGCTATTCTGGGGGAGTTCCTTCGTAGCAATCGAAATCGGTCTGCACGAATTTCCGCCGCTTCACTTCGCAGGGATCCGCTACCTGCTCGCGGGCGGACTCATCATGGCTGTCGCCGTCCTTTCAGCACCGGTCATCATGCCTCAGAATCGGACTGACCTCGCCCTGATAGGAATTGTCGCGTTCTTCATGATCTTTGCCAATCACGCCTTTCTCTATCTCGGCGAACAGATCGTCTCGGGTGCGGTCGCTTCGATCGTCCTCAGCCTTGCTCCAGTGCTGACGTTGGTGTTTGCCAGTCTCACTCTCGAACGCGGCCTGCCACGACTTCACGAGATCACCGGGTTCGTTTTGGGAATCGCTGGAGTCATCATTATCGCCCAACCCGATCCAGGATCACTCGACCCAACTTACCTCAAGGGTATCGCATTCGTGCTCCTTGCGGCTGTGAGTTTCGCCGCTGGCGGAGTGCTTTCACGGACCGTGAGATCCGGCCTTCCGATCGAAAGCGTCCAGGCTTGGGCCATGTTGGCCGGGTCGATGATTCTGGTGGCTGGGGGTCAGTTCAGGGGCGAATCGATGGTCGGACTCGAAATCTCGACCACCGGTTGGATTTCCCTCGTGTATCTCGTGATATTCTCCGGCATCCTGGCGTATCTCATTTACTTCAGCCTACTCGACCGTGTCGGTCCGTCACAGCTCAATTTGGTGGGCTATCTCGAACCGATGACGGCCGCACTCGTGGCCTGGCTTCTCCTCGGGGAAACGATTACGCTCACCATGATCACGGGTTTCGTCCTGATCATGCTGGGGTTCACGGCGATCCGTCGCGATCTTGTGGTAACAATCCTCGATGCGCCATATGCCAGATTCATCAAAACAAGCCAACAAGTCGTGACAAAAATCGTCGATAAGGATCCGTTTCAGCGAAACCCAGACCCATACAACATCGGTCGCAAACGATAATTACTCGGTTTCGAATCGGCGGTCCGACGCTGCCCGGCGCATAACCCCGCGGAGCGTCACGAGTTCCTGTCCAGTCGGATGTACCCGACCGAAAAGTCGACGAATCAATCGACCGGTTTTCGCCCGTTTTTCGGGTGGATATTCGATCTCTTCCAGAAACGTCTCGGCGTGATCGTGAAACCGCTCTACTTCCTCGGGATTCGCATACGACTCGTCGCGTTCTGGCAGTTGGGAGTCTCCCAGCACTAACTCTTGAAGCTCGTACAAGACGATCGTCGCCGCCTGCCCGAGATTGAGAACGGGATAGTCCGGATTCGCCGGGATAGCAGCCACCTCGTCCAACATCAGGAGTTCTTCGTTATGCAACCCCGTCGGTTCGCGACCGAAAACAAGTGCCGTTGGGACAGCCGAAATCGGGAGGGAATCCGCGAGTTCTTGGGGTGTTGTAAATGGAAACCGAACGTGACTCGAGCCGTCCTCGTTCGTGACAGCAGTGAATCCAACCGTGTGATACTGGTCGGTTACGGCTTCAAGGGTTGTTTCGCTTGCATTCGGGAGGATGTCTTCGCGAGCCTGACCAGCGTAGCCATAGGCCTCACCCTCCGGGTCGAGTTCCGGGGGATCAATCAAGCGAAGATCGGAAAATCCGAAGTTCTTCATCGATCTGGCGATGGTTCCGACATTTCCGGGTGTTTGGGCGTCCACGACGACGACCACTGGGGGGTCCACGCCGTCGCCGCTGGCGGAATCGGCCATGGATACATTCGTCTATGAAGGAACAAAAACCCGCTGACCGGCTCGGACACTCCGGTCAGAAGAACTCAGCAACCGATTGGGCGTACGTCTCCGGGGAAACGTCGATGACACTCTCGTCGTGAATCGTTTCGAAGAACGTAGCATCGCTCCACGCGTATTCCTCGAAGACGGATCGGGCGACAACGTCGACGTGGGGCCGAATCGAGTTGTCGTCGAAGAGGTGGAGGCCGAAATTGAAACTATTGAGTCCGATATCGGCGTACTGAGCCAGTACGTTGGTGATGCCCGTTCCGAACGACTCGACAAATGACGCGTCCGCATCTATCAGGCCAGGTTTCGGTGTAATTCCTCGAACGTGGCGATGATGTCGAGGCGCGAACGGGGCCATCCACTCGACATCCCCGACGGTGCCGATATGCCGATTCCCCTTGCGACTTTCCTCCAGCAGGTCCCCGAAGTAATCACCGCCAGAATCTCGTGCATACTCACGCGCGCCTTCGAGCCTGGCCTGCTGGGTCGTCGTCCCTCGGTCGTCAACAACCGTTTGCACATGGGGATGGATGATACTGGACCCAGCAGACGGAAGGAGGTTCATATTGATGGAAGCGACCGTCGCTTCGGCGTCTGCCTCGAAGACGGCATGAACGTATTCAAGCGCTGCTCGAAGCCCGTCAGTGAGGATCTCTTCGGAGAGTTCGTCGAGAGGAACGTAATGATCCTCCGTCAATACGACGACATTCGAATGGGACGCATACGGATTCAGGTTTGGGAACGAAGTTGCTTCACCCTCCGATCCACGGTCGAATCCCACGAAATCCGGGTATTTTGGCGTCGCATCCGCAACCGTATCCGGACAGAAGAAACAGCCCGATGGATCCGTGACTGAGTCTTCAAGTTCGCCGACATCTTCCGGTTCGATGAACGCATCCGGGACGATTCGGGTTTGCCGACCAGTTATGGGGTCTTCGCGGACTGTGACCTCGATGTCCGTTTCGGCGAAGTCCTCGAGTGGATTGTAAAACGTTGCCGTTTGGGTCTCACTTCGAAATTCGATCGACATATCTTTCCCAAGGGCCGGCATTTCAAAAAGCTATGTGGCAGGATTTGACCCCCCGCCTGCCCCCGTCATCGGCGTATTCTACAAGAAAACTTATACCGGATGAGGTTAAATCGAAGATTGGAGGCCGGACCCCTTGGGTAGGGGTACAATCGGTCGGGGTCTCCGGCTCAAACCAGGGTTCCTACATATTTTGACCGCATAGCTATTGCCATGAAGTTCGAGACGTGGGGGCCGATTTATCAGCTGGTCGTTCGGGATTTTGAATACGATCCCACGGCAGACCGACGTGCACGGGACGTCTTGGATGATCTGAGCACTGTCTTTGACTTCGACCGGCTCGACTTTGCCGGGGAAACCGTTGCCATTGCAGGTGGGAGCAAAACCCTCGAACGTGAATTAGAACAGGTTCGAACAGCGGATCGCGTAATCGCTGTTTCCAATGCCGCTCGAGTACTTCAGCACGCAGGCATTTCTCCAGATTTGGGCATCACAGATCTTGATAAGGCACCCGAAACCCACATTACACTCAGCAAAGCTGGAGTTCCAATCGGCATCCATGGGCATGGGGACAACATTCCGGCAGTCAAACGGTACCTACCACGGTTCGATCAAAACCATGTATTTGGTACCACCCAGGTCGAACCCACGGAACGGGTCGTGAACTTCGGCGGATTCACTGACGGTGATCGGGCCGCCTTCTTGGCGGACCATTTTGGGGCTGACCAACTCACTTTCCCGGGGTGGCAGTTCGACGATGCAACCGTCTCGATGGAAAAAAATCGGAAACTCATGTGGGCTGGGCGATTGCTACGATGTCTCGAACGGCGACGCCACGAACGGTTTCCGGTTCTCGACGGCATGAGAGAAGAACTTGAGGACTTCCCGGGCGGCGAGTCGTGGAATTGCATTGACGAGTGAGGATGGGCGACTCACCTCTTGATAGTCACTGACGGCTCCGGTGCAACGAAAAAAGTGGGTTCCGCTGACGGATTAGCCGAAGAGGTCGCCCAGGCCCTCGCCCGAGGCTTCCTCCTCTTCCTCTTCAGCTTCCTCCTCTTCCTCAGCTTCTTCTGCTTCTTCTTCCTCTTCCTCTTCTGTGTCTTCTTCCTCGGCTTCGGCCTCAGCGCCCGCACCTGCTGCGGGGGCCGGGGCTGCGGCAGCCTGTGCGACTGCCTCCTCGATGTCGACGTCCTCGAGGGCGGCGACCAGGGCCTTGACACGGGACTCTTCGACGTCCACGCTTGCGGACTCCAGGACGTCGGTCAGGTTGTCTTCGTTGATCTCTGCGTCGGCTTCGTTCAGGATGAGTGCTGCGTATACGTATTCCATGGGTGTTATCCGAACATTTCTCCAAGGCCTTCGCCGCCAGCGTCCTCGTCGTCATCGTCCGTTTCGATGTCTTCGTCAGCTGGCTCGGCGTCTGCCTCGTCGGGTTGGTCGTTTGTCTTTGCGGCTGTGTCGGGTGTCTCAGCGACATCGGCCCCGCCAGGAGGCTCAATGTCGGTGAGTTCCTCGGGCAACGCGTCCTCGTCCTCGATCTGGGACGCAATGGCTTTGACCTGATCGTCGGCCGTCGAGACCAGGTCGTCCATGAGGTCCGGACTTTCAATTGCTGCCTGCAACCCGAGACTCTTCGCTTCGCCACTTGCTTTCGCGAGCAGTGGTGGCAGTGATTCCGTGGTCGGGATAGCGGCATTGACTGCGAGGTTGCGGCCAGTTGCTGCTGCAGCCTCGAAGTCTGCTCGGTAGTCCTCGACGTCGATTTCGAGTTCGTCGGCTTCGAAGAGCACGCCGTTGGCAAAGACGGCTCGCAAGTCGAGGCCGACCTCTTTTGGCTCGATATCAAGTTCACCAAGGACGCCCGCAAGATCCTGCGTCACGCGATCTCCGCTTTCGGCCACCACGCTGTCTTCCAGAACCTTGATCGATCCTTCGTCGATTCGGGCTGCGGCTCCGACGTTCTGTAGGTCACCGACGAAGGGACCGGGGTCCATTCCCGTGTCGCCTTCCTCGATAACGATGTCGTCCGGGGCGTTTTCGCCCGCGCTAATGGGAGCTGCAGTTTTGGACTGTTCGAGTTTGCGGTACAGGGCAAACGGATTCTCGTTGGTCCCAACCAGTCCAACGTGACCAGAGAGGTACGAAACGAGATCTCCGAACCCTTCGTCGATGGCGTCCAGCGCACGCTCCAAGAGCGTGTTTCGGCTCATTCGGAGCATAGCGGTGCCGTACAGTTCGGCCCGCATTTCCTGCAGTTGTCTGCTCGGGATGCCCTCGATGTCGATGATGCCGACACTGTCATACGACTCGATGAGTGAAACGAGGTCCTCGACTTCCGACCGTTTCCATTCGGGAACCTTTTCGGTGGTGTGTTCGGCTTCGGCCGTCATTTAGGTCACCTCGATGGCGGGTCCCATTGTAGTTTTCACATACACGGAATCCACGTTAAGTGGCCCTTTTTCTAGGTCCGCGTGGAGTCGGCGAAGGATCACGTCGATGTTCTCGGCGACGTCCTCGGCCGACATATCTTCGGCGCCCACACGCGTGTGGAACGTTCGGCGATCACCACTACGGATCTGGACGCTGTTTTTCATTCGATTCACTACCCCGACGATGTCATCATCCGGCTGTAGGGGTGTCGGCATCTTCCCTCGGGGGCCTAACACGGTCCCCAGGTAGCGACCGATGTCCTGCATCATTGCGGCTTCCGCCACGAAGAAATCGGTTTTGGCGGCAAGGTCTTTGGCGGCATCGTCGTCGTCACCGAGGTCCTCGAGATCGGTTTCGTCGAGGACTTCCTCGGCGACGTCCTCGGCCTGGATGGCCGTTTCGCCGGTCGCGAAGACAATAATCGAGGTCTCCTGACCGGTTCCTTCCGGAAGGACGACGCTTTCGTCGATACGATTCGATGGGTCATTTAGGTCGATATCACGCAAATTCACGGCGAGGTCTACCGTTTCCCGGAACGCTCGCTCCGGGGCCTCGTCGAGTGCGCGAATTACGGCCTCTTCGATAGCAGAGTCTGCCATTTTTCACCTCCGTAGTCTACGACCTTCTCAGGTCAGATCTCCTACGGGTCAGTGAAACAGGCGATGCCTGTCTCGCCTGAAGAAAGGGTTCGAAGCTAACTTAAACCCGTCGAACCGTCCAGCAGCCGGCTCAAGCCTCAAGAGCGTCGTCGTACTCGCCGTCGTCGACTCGCTGTTTGAACGTTCGTGCGTCTTCCCCTTCGATGGTCACACCGAGTGAGACACAGGTCCCGGCCACTTCTTTGGCCGCGGCTTTGACTTCGTAGGAGAGCAGATCCGAAACCTTCTGTTCAGCGATGGTTTTCACCTGCTCGACCGAGAGGTCGGCCACGAAGTTCGTTTCTGGGTCACCGCTTCCGGTTTCGAACCCTGCTTCGTCCTTGATGAGCGCCGCTGTCGGTGGAACGCCCACCGATATTTCAAAGGCGCCGTCGTCTTCGTAATCAATCGTCACTGGGACCTCGGTTCCGTCAAACGGTGCCGTCTCGTCGTTGATATCTTGGACAACAGCTTGGACGTCAACTGGGGTTGGTCCCAGTTCTGGTCCGAGTGGCGGGCCCGGGTCGGCCTCGCCGCCAGCGACGAGGATTTCGATCGTATCAGCCATATTGCACGCCAGTCGATGATCGGGTTTAACCCTTGTCTTTTCCGTGAAGGAGTGATCGGTACGAACCGATACTGGTGCACTCGCCACAAGTGGACAACCTTTTCGGCATCTGCCGAATAGCCGGAAGTAATGGGACTTGAAGAGGAGATCGAGGCGCTCGAGGAGGAGATCGCCGAGACCCCCTATAACAAGTCCACGGAGTCCCACATCGGCCGCCTCAAAGCGAAACTCGCGGAGAAGCGGGACGAACTCGAAACCCAGCAGGAATCGAGCAGTGGCGGCGGTGGCTATGGCGTCCAACAGTCCGGTGATGCAACAGTTGCACTCGTCGGCTTTCCGAGCGTTGGAAAGTCGACGTTGATCAACGCGCTTACGAACGCGGACAGCGAGGTTGGAGCCTACGATTTCACCACGCTGGACGTGAATCCGGGGATGCTCGATTACCGGGGTGCCAACATCCAATTGCTGGACGTTCCCGGTCTTATCGAGGGTGCAGCAGGGGGTCGCGGTTCGGGTCGAGAGGTGCTCTCGGTCATCCGAACTGCCGATCTAATCGTGTTCATGCTCTCCGCGTTCGAAATAGACAATTACGATCCCTTAGCTGAAGCCCTCTACCGGAACGATATTCGGTTGGATAGGGAACCACCGTCCATCACCGTTCGGAAGAAGGGGAAAGACGGAATCGACGTCAACGCCTCGACTGAGCTTTCCCTCGACGAGGAGACCGTAAAAAATGTGCTTCGCGAACACGGCTTCGTCAACGCCATCATTACGATTCGTGGGGATCCAGACATTGACGAACTTGTCGACGGAATCATGGACAATCGTGTCTACCTTCCCTCACTCACAATCGTGAACAAGGTCGACCTCATCGATCCAAGCTATGCGGAGACGATGCGAAACAAAATCCGGGAGCACGATATCGACCCGACAGAAGCGATTTTCATCAGTGCGGAGAAAGATCGGGGACTCGACACACTCGTCGAACGCCTCTGGGAAGAACTGGGCTTGATCCGGATCTACATGGACAAACCCGGTCGAGGCATCGATTACGAAGATCCACTCATTCTCAAGCGCGGTGAAACCGTCGAAGACGCGCTATCGAAACTTGGTGGGACCTTGGACGAACGGTTCCGATTTGCTCGTGTGACCGGACCTAGTGCGAAACACGACGAACAACAAGTTGGCCAGGATCACTCGCTGAAGGACGAAGACGTTTTGCGAGTGATTGTGCGTCGGTGAATTGCCGGATCACAGCCGTTACTCCAGGAGTGAGGAGGGCGCATTGGCGAACGCTTCGAGCGCGTCTCTTTCGATCGGGTGGAGATCTCCGGGAATGATGAGCAGATGTGGTGCCGGCCCAAAGGTATCCTCCGCGAGTTCGTCGACTCGATCGGCCACAACGACCGGATCCGGACTTCCTGCCTGTCCAACGACGACTCCAAGCATATCTCCACGCCAGTGTGTTGCGAGGAGCGAAGCAGCCTCGGAACCTGACAGCAGGTCATCGGATTCTGCTTTGATATCTAAATACGCGATCGTGTGTAGGCCACGCTCGAGGTTGTCCTCGATCGTCTCGATAACCGACTGTGGAACCCCATCGCCGCCGTGAGCCCACGGAAACGGAATCGTCGTTGCTTTCCCGAACCTGTAGTTTTGAAGCCCGGTCAATCCGCTCGCAGCCGTTTGCACGGTGGGGGCATGAACGATTTGGGTATCAAGTCCGCGTTCATGTGCTCGAAGACGAAGATCCACATGCGTCGTTGAGACAGTAGGGTCGCCAGCGGTGAGAAAGACAGCGGTTCCTGACTCTGCGGCATCCAAAATTGGTGCTGGATCCTGTTCGACTCCGGCACGGTCACGAACCTTGATCGATACGTCATGATACGACTCGAGATCCGTCACGGTTGCGGCGACCAGTTCACTTGTGTAGAATTCGGCGAAGACGGCATCGGCCTCCCGTATCTTCTCTCGGCCGTCGACTGGCACGGACCGCTCGTCGTAGAGCCCCAAACCGACGAAACTGAGCATACATCATTTCCAAGGGGAAACGGGGTAGGCGTTTCGACCGGGGGAAAACGCCACCTGTAAGCCAACCCAGGTCCCACACTCGTTCATGGCAGTCCCCTGTGTTCGCGTCAAGCGATCCGCAGGCGAGTTGACGAGGCATCGGCTCGCAGACGCTGGATTACTGGCCGAACAGTGGGACCTCGATGCAGAGGATGAGTATGTGTACATACCCGTTTCCGACCCGACAGCAGTGCCAGAAGATCTAACCGTTGTTCCCTACGACCCGCCAGTGCGGGAGACCCAAACGATGCCGGCAGACGTGCTCGGTACGGAACCGAGCTACGAGCGTCTCGGGGATTTGGCCATCATTGATGTAGATGAGCCCGAACATGAACAGAACGTCGCGGATGCCCTCTGGAAATCAGATCTCCCAATCGACGGCGTGCTCAATCGGGCGTCAAAAGTGAAGGGACAAACACGGACCCGGGATTGGGACGTGCTTCGGGGGGATTCGACCCGAACTGTCCATCGAGAATACGGGTCCGTGTTTGCCCTCGACCTGGACGAAGTGTACTTCTCACCTCGACTCGCCACCGAACGACATCGAGTTATCCAGCAAGTTACGGAGGGAGAGCACGGTTTCGATATGTTTGCCGGGGTTGGACCATTCGCGATCCCAATGGCCAAAAAGGGGGCGACGGTCGTCGGCTCAGACGTGAACGAAACAGCGATCGAATATTTTCGGGACAACGCTCGTCGAAACGGTGTCGAAGATGAAGTAACTGGAATCGTGGGAGATGTTCGCAACCTCGCCTCGGAGTACGAGAACTGGGCCGATCGAATCATCATGAACCTGCCACATTCGGCGAACGAATTCCTCGATACAGCAGTGCAACTCGCCAGTGATCGAGCAGTGCTGCATTATTACGATATTCAACACGAGTCGGCACCCTTCGAACCAGGTGAAACTGCGATTCGGAATGCGGCCGAACCGTCCTACGAGATGTCTGTCGAAACTCGACATGAAGTGCGGACCTATGCACCACACGAGGTCAACATCGTCCTCGATGTCGAACTCCAACGTGTGGACTCAACAGAGGCGGAGTGATCCCGCTGCTTGCATCTGATCTGGTCCGATCGCAAGTCTTATTCCTGCACTGCGAATACTGAGCAATGTCCGCGCCGGTGTAGCTCAGACTGGTAGAGCGAATCCTTCGTAAGGATTAGGTCAAGGGTTCAAATCCCCTCACCGGCTTTCTCTAGATGTTCAAAGCCTGAACGACAGTACCCCCGGAATTCAGCGCTTGTTATAGGCATATCCGATTTTTACTTTGTTAGGAAACTGTTAGGACAGGTTTTTGCCCCAAGTAACTCAGTATTTAGGGATGCGTGAGTGGTTGTAGGTATCCAAACAATCATCCAGTAGGGTGATGGATAGCAGATATCATTCTATATCAAAACGTGAAGTTTGAATTGACCGCGTTTCGAAGGCGATCAATATGAGTCCGAGAAGAGATCACTTACACTGAGTTGGGTTGTACTTCTCATAAAATGGATATTCATATGGAAGGCGTGGTGAGTGGACAACAGCATACGTTTGTCGTTCTTCGGCTTCCGCTCAAAACCCCTTGTGAACCGCCTCGGGGTAAAGTCGTTCGAGAATCGAAGATTCTCGGGATCACGGAAATCTTCGATTTCCGAACGACCCCAAGGCACTTGGCCTCCTCCGCCTGTAGATGGCCAACGTTTTCCCCTTCACTATCGTGGGACATGTATGCCCACATGTCGGAACTGTGGTTCAGCGGTGACTGAAGCCTACGTGAGAGTCTTCGCGCCAAACGGGGAAACGCAACCTCGCGTGTGTCCAAACTGTGAGGACAAGATCCGAGAGAAGGGCGGTGTTCGAGAGAAGCATAATTAGTCCTTGCAGTTATGGAAAAATTCGCGATTTTCTAAAGCTGGCCGTCGCATAGGTCGTCACAAAATGTCGCTTGTAAATAATCATTCAGAGTTCGCTATCGCCCCTATTTCTGCGGTCCCTTTACGCGTCCTGACGGCCTTGCGGACCGACATCGTCCGATTGCCCCACTGACTCGTCGTCCCCATTTTCCGACTCATTGGTTCTGATTCGACACCTACAGTCTTCTCACCGGGAGTTTCAGATACCTCTATTTCGACTTTGCACACGAAATGTAGTTCCCACTCGTCATCAGTCCAGACGGCTCGCACTTGTTGGACGTTCTCCACGGTGGAGAGGTCAACGTCCGGTCTGGTCTGGTACTCGCAAAGCATGAACTCCGACCAATACTCATTCAGGTTAGACCCCTTGGAAAGCCGGACACGGCTGTACTGAGTGTCGTGTTTGAAGCCGGCGGCTTTGAATGTAATCGTCGAACGCGAGTGGTTGTCGCCGTGTTTGCGATACTTCGGCGGGTTCGCTTTCAGGTCTCCGTTTTAGCGTTTGCTGTACCAGCCGGTGAACGCTTCAGTGAGTTCTTGAGGGACTCACGGACTTGACTGTGAATGGAGGTCATCATACCGTTCGTGGGAGTTGAGGTCCGCGGTGAGTTCAGGGTGACCGGGGATGTGACCGAGTTCGCTCCACACACGATCGCAGTCCCACCGTCCGACGTTCCAGAGTTTCGACGCGGCGAACCCGAGGGCATCAAGCTCGTCTTGGACCCGTGACTGGTCCCGAATTGAGGCAGTATAGGTGCGGGTGACGACCTGTTTCGCCATACATAACCGATGTGGATAAAGTTAGTTAATGATGCAGATTGTCAGCGAATATCCAGCCATGCAATTGGACGGTGGAAGGTGTGGTGGATTATTGGATTCATCCCCGTGCTAAAGCAAGGGGCTTTTTCCTCGTACTTCCGTAGATTTCCGGACTTCGTCCTCTAATTGTCCTAAACCCTCAAAATAACTGATCAGGAATTGAAGGACGCAAATCGAAATCGTCGAAATATCACGACGCTTTCGAGATCAGTACCGATTGCGCTGACGATTTGTCTGGATGATCTGGATGTTCTGAGTGCGGGAGCTATTCCCGGACTGGGCTGATTTCAATAGTCCCGATGCAAATCGACTGATGGATAAATCCAACATAACTGGATTAAGCCACAGTAGGTAATAAGAATTGTGATTTAAATTGGATGGTACTTAGATAATTAAATTGGTTTTCGATTTAACTCTAAGCATAATTTGCCGTTTCTTTCAGCAAGGTGAGAAAAGACTAGAGAGTGAAGCTACTGGAATATGACTGGACCTTGTCGATACACTCGTGGATCGCTATAATAGCAAGGTTCACATCGAAGATAACGAGCCTGAATGGACGATTTTCATCGCAGAAATCCCGGTTGTAGAATAAAATAGCGATGATTGACCAATAATCGATCGTTGATCAAGCGATACTGCCGTTTTTGTAATCTGGGCGGTCTGGATTTTCTCACAAAATATTAGCTTCGAATCAAAACTTCTGGTAATTCATTAGAACCATCATAAATTTGAGTATATTTAAAACCTCCTAAATGCCATATCAATCACTTGAACAAGGTCAACTATTCCAATTAGATTAGCGATATAAATTAAGGAATTTCAGTCAACAGTATTATTACTTAAATGGCGGTAATACAGGAATGTATAGCGAAACAAATCAAGTGTATAATAAAAGCCATTCCCCTTCACGGGCAAAGTTGGAACACTTCCAAAAGAACTCTCGGTGGAAAAGTGGAAACGGGCCTTCAGAGAGAACGAAGCGACTATGTAATCGGATAATAATGGGGTTTCACAGCCTTAGTTAGCACAGTAACAAATCTATGATTATTTCTTGACAGTGCTATTCAGGATGTCGAAAATTGAGAAAATAACAAGCTAAAATTGGTTTCACTGGCTTATTACATTCCCACGGGTGCGTGGACAAGTATTTGGTAAACCGGATCTTACTGATGGCCATTCGCCCGCAGATGGTACTGCGGAATCCGTCTTTGTTCAAATAAATAATCAATAACTGACTAAAATTTTGCGATGAGTTGACGAAGCAAATACGTTTTAATGTAAAAAATCGATAAAAACTTATTAAATTAAATTAAGAAATCAATTTCAGACATTAACGTCGAAAAAGGTGATGAGTAATATATCCAAAATAGTAATTAAAACTGAATACCAAAATATTTGAGTATTGTATGAAATGGGATCGGTCAGAAAATAATTTACAATTGTGAATTGGGCCGGGAATGTCTTTGACCGAATAACGAATTTTCTATTATTCCCCCAGTGAAAGACCGCAATTTATTGTTTTCGCTTACGTGATCTTTACGTTATAAATCTGCGATCATTCATTGTTGTGAGCCGGGACGGTATTTGAGGTCGGAATCACATCTGGGATTACCCAGGACAGTACAATTCCGAACACCGCCAAAGCAGTCGCGTACCCGAACGCGGTACCATATCCCCCAGTTGTATCAATGAGATAACCAGTTAACACCGGCGCGGAAAACGCTCCCAAAAAACCGACGAGATTCAGGACAGATAATGCCGTCCCGGCAACACTCTGATCAACAATCTCACGAACATAAGGCAACAAAACTGCAATCCCCATTTGCGTTACGAACCCAGCTATTACGAGAGCGATGAGAAGAATAATAACTGACTCCAATAACGCAATTCCAACGATGATTGGGGCGATGACGATGAACGAGCCCAATACGATCGGCTTCCGTCGGCCGCCCAACCATCGGTCAGAGAGGGTTCCACCCATTACACGAGCAAGCATGCCAATCGCCGGAAACACGGCTGCGAATATCCCACTTTGCGTGAGTGAAAAGTAGAACTCGGAGGCAAGGTAGCTTGGAAGCCAGTTATTGAAAAACATGTTGAGGGAAAACGCGGCAAAAGCGAGCCCCCCTATTCCCCACACATATTTATTTTGAAGCACCTTACGGAAATCCCGGCGGGACGGAACCATAACCTTCGTCCGTAAGTCAAACTCTCGAGTGTACAACCAGAATCCCAACCCAGCAATGGTTGTCATTATACCATAAACGACAAAACTTCGCTCCCATCCGATATAACCGGCAAGTACCGGTGTAAGTACGTGAGAAATAGCAAATCCCCCAGGGATGCTAGTCGTGAGAAATCCGATTCCAGTCCCTTGTCGCGTCCGGTCAAAAGCCGTTCCAACGATATTGACACTGGCCGTCCAAATCACGACGTTTAGAGCCCCTGCAACCAGGCGCGCAAAAAGAACCATCCAATACGAACCCGCGAGACTCGCGAATACAGTCCAAATCGTACTGAAGAGAAACAAAACGACCGAAATGAGTATGATGTGTCGATTATTCCGTCTGTCGAGAAGCACCCCAGCCGGAATCGAAAGAATGACCATTCCCAGAATGAAGATACTGACCAACCAGCTCACGGCAGTCGAAGTAACGGATAGATCGGAAACCAGGAGAGAGAGGACACTTGCTGGGACGATTTCAAACGCTGTCATACCGGCGGTTGTTGCCCACAGTAGAATTGCAATAAACCAGGCAGAATGATGATCTACCGATCTGTTCTTGTTCATTAAAGGGGATTTTGGACCTACCATGTAAACCGGTTTTGATAAATCCTGGCCCAATCACACCTGCCCACTTCCGTTGATTTGGGCTTAGTTTGTCACGATATATTCTCCTGGTTGACCAGAATTTGGTTGATGATGCGAGGATATAAGGGGTAGACGCAAAATTTCAAAACTGACGGAACGGCCTGGAGGAACCATTCACAGTCTCAGTCGTTCAAGATAGCCGATGACAGACGAGAACACATCGACCGGCCGAGGAGCCCCCTGGTCTTCCCCCCGTTTCCATATCATCCTCGCAAACTCTCTCATAGGAGTGATGGGCGTCTCACTCCTCAGTCCGGTTCTTCCCGCCCTTCGAACCGTATTTGCCGTCTCAGATACCCAAATCGGTCTCATTATTACCGTATTTACGATCCCGGGGATGCTCATAACGCCATTTGTAGGAATTGCTGCCGATAAGTTCGGCCGACGTCGAATACTCGTTCCCTTGCTCTTGCTTTTCGGTGTCGCGGGATCCATGATCGCCTTCACCAAAACATACGAACAAGTCTTGGTTCTTAGATTCGTCCAGGGGATAGGGGGCAGTGCGCTCGTTACGCTTTCCCTGACACTGGCTGGCGATTACTACGAAGGGAGCCGCCAAAAAGCGGTGATCGGTCTGAATAGTAGTGTGCTCGGGCTTGGAGCGGCAGTGTTCCCATTGATCGGTGGCCTGTTAGCCGGCATCAGGTGGGAGCTTCCATTTGTCTTCTTTGGGATTAGCATCGTCGTGGGTCTCGTCGCCATCCCACTCATCGAAAAAGGAGAAACCTCACAAACTACATCAACAAAAGCGCAGCTGTCACAGATCTGGGAGGTCGCAACGCAGCCCACGGCTTTCGGAATATATGTGGCAGCGTTTGCTACGTTCTTTCTCTATTACGGAGCGGTCCTCACAGCAGTTCCGCTGTTACTCTCTGGGAAGTACGGCACCCAAGAGCCCTATTTGGGCATCATTATTTCGGTGGTTTCGGTTTCTAATGCGGTAATAGCGGCCCGGTACGGAAGATTGCAGGCGATCACGTCGATGAATGCGTTGATCATCGTTGGATTCGTTCTCAACGGGGTTGCGCTATTGGGTGTCAGGATTGCCAGCTCTCCACTCCATATTGCAGTGCTCTTGATCGTGTACGGTGCTGGATTTGGCTTAATCATGCCATCGTTGAACAGTGCGATCGTCAATATCGCAACGGCCGATCAGCGGGCCAGTATGTTGGGTGTCAATACAAGTGTTCTCCGCCTGGGACAGACACTCGGCCCACTTACCCTCCCTGGCCTGTCGGAAGTCCTGTTCTCTTCGGCTGTCGTCGGATATCAAACCGTTCTCCCTGTTTTTGGAATTTTCGCGGCAGTTATTGGTTTGGGAATCGGCGGCTTTACAAAGTATCAGGAGGCCTGATCTGATGGTTGCAAGCCACCGTAGTATTAAGTTCCTGCCCAGATTAATCCAATTGTATGAGTATTAAACCGGAGCGAGTGATCGAATTGGGGGACTCTTTACTTGGACAGCATCGGAACACGTTCAGCGATGATTTCGAGACGAACAAGGAAAACGTTCAACAGTTGACTGAGGTCGAATCACAGAAAGTACGGAATCGCGTTGCGGGGTACATCACCCGAAAGTTACGACAATAACGACTGCCAGCCGAGTACGCTTCATAATCGAGGCGCAGAACCGGTTTTGAATCGGGGATATTTTATCTCCGCCTAGGAATTACTACGCATGCACGTTTTCGCCGTCCCAGATCTGCCCGAATTCACGAACGGCGATGCTATCGCAGCAACCATCGAAGACAGTTCGGACATCCGTGACGATGATGTGGTCTGTATCGCAAGTACGATTGTCTCGAAAGTGGAGGGGCGAGCGGCGGATTTATCCTCCTTTGACCCCTCTACGAGAGCCGATCGGATCAGTCAACGGCTCACGTCAATACACGGAGACGTTGTGGATCCGCGTTTTATCCAGGCGATTATCGAGGATAGCACAGAGTTAATAACAGAAGTTCCGTTTATTCTCTCATTGACTGAATTCGGGCATATTGGAGTCAACGCAGGCATTGACCGATCGAATACCGGGTCTAATGATCTATTACTCCTGCCGAAAGATCCATCACGATCAGCGGCACAAATTAGAGAAGCGTTTTCGGCCGACCCAGCCGTCATCGTCACTGATACCTCGGGAAGACCGTTTCGAACGGCCCAACGCGGAGTCGCGATCGGTTGGGCTGGGATCCCGGCGACCCGGGATTGGCGTGGGGAGATCGATCGGGATGGTCACGAACTGGAAGTTACAGTCGAAAGTGTCATTGACGAATTGTCCGCTGCGGCGAATCTGGTGACTGGCGAGGGAAATGATGGGTTCCCGGTCGCAGTCATCCGAGACTTCGAATTCGGCGAACACGATTCGACTGACACCTTGTACCGAGCCGAATCCAATGACATCGTTCGGTCCGCGCTGAAAGAATGGAACTACGAGGAAGAAAATGGGGAGTAAAGGACCTCAGGGAGAAGCCGGGTTTTACCGTTTGCCATAGGTTGATCTCGTCACGGAGTGAACGGCTTTGCAGCAAACTGAAAACATACTTAGGATGTGTTATCAAATGTCCACGGATTGTTTAAATGGGGCAAAAAGGACTTGTACTTGTGAATATAGTGGGAAGTATTCCTTTGCTACTTGAGTTTTCGACGGTTAACCCGGTAGTTGTTCGCCTCGCACGATCCAAAAACTCATTCGATGCGGTGGCACCCCGCTGTTTCAATAGGGATCAACCATTGGATGTGTATATGAAACCGATAACAGGAAAACGAGAGATTTGGAGGACGAGGGCCAATAAATCGGCTTCTCTGTTTAACCCAGATGGGTACTATGAAAAGAAGGGATCAAAGCCACGGCAAGGCACAGGGAGGGACAAACAATGTTGAAGGTTGGTCTTGCACATTGGGAGGAAACCGCGGCCCGAATTGAAGGTCCTTTAGAGTCCCGCGGTATCCAGGTTGAGCATATTACAGTCACTGAAGAAGTCACTTCCCTCACCGACTCACATGAGTTGCCTCCTATTGACGTCGGGCTCTTTTTTCCGAGTCGGATCCCTGAGGGCGGCGTTTTAACCGCGCTTTTGGAAATACCGTGGGTTAACGGTCGGGAGGAAATCCTCCGTTCGCGGAGCAAAGCTGAAACCCTCGCTAGACTCGACGCCGCGGGTGTCCCAGTTCCGGAGACCGTCGTCATCTCTAACCCCGTCGACAAGGCTGAACTCGCAACTGCCTTCGATACGTTTGATCCGCCCGCCGTAATCAAGCCAAATTCGACGACAAGGGGCCAGGGTGTCCTCAAAGTCACTGAACCAGATTCATTGTTCGGCGTGACTGATTATCTCGATCTGCTCCACGAATATCCGATTACGCGGGATCGAACCTACTTGTTACAAGAATACCTTTCAGGGGCCCGGGACATTCGGGTGATGGTGTTCGACGGAAAAGTAGTCGGTGCCGTTGAGCGAAAATTGCCGGCCAAGGCCCGGTCGAGTGGTCGATGGAAACATAACGTCCACAGTGGAGCTACAGCGAAGGGTATTAACCCGTCAGAACCGGTCCGCAAGCTGGCCGAACGAGTAGCCGAGGTAATGGACATCCCAATTTTGGGGATCGACATTCTGGAATCCTCGGAAAAACGGGTGGTTTCGGAAACCAATGCTCGCCCAACCATCGACGACGAATCGAAGTACGAGACTGGATTTTACGATCGGTTCGCATCCCTTCTCCGTGAGACTACGAGGAAATCCAGAGTGTAGCTTCCCTGTCCGGGGCCACGTTAACCCAATAAAAACAAAACCGAGTAAAAAGGGAGCCAGGAGTGAATCTGTTCTTCCTTATTCGGGAACTTCGCCCTGAACTGGGTCCGCAAACGAGCTCAATTCTTCGAATAAGAACGTGTCACTTTCGCCTTCGAATTGTGAACCGTCCCAGACAGTCATCTCACCGGATGCGAGCGCCTCCCGCTGTGAGGCGACTTCGTCTTTCACGTTGTCGGGGATATTGGGGCCCCAGTCGTCGAGCTCAAAGAGAGGCGTCCCCTCGAAATCGTAACCGATACCTTCCCAGAAGAAGTCGGACTCCCATTCCCCGTTTTTGACGTCTTCAAGAGTGGGAGCATAGAATGCTTCCCAGTTCCAAATTGGTGAGGTGATGTACTTCTCTCCACCAAACTCACCCATGGGAGAATTATACCCCGTGGACCAAACATCATTTTCGTTCGCCACTTCGACTGCTGCGGGGGAGTCCATGTGCTGGCCCAACACGTCTGCACCTTCGTCAACCAATGCCTGAGCGGCCTGCTTGTTCTTCGTCGCATCGTGCCAGGCATTGATCCATCGAACCTGCATTTCAACATCCTCATTGACCGACTGGGCTCCGAGTGCGAATGCGTTCAGTCCACGGATCACTTCTGCGATAGGGAAGGCCGCGACGTACCCAAGCATGTTCTCCTCCGTCATCATTCCCGCTGCGACCCCAGCAAGATACCGGGCTTGATAGATCCGGCCCATGAATCGGCCCATGTTCTCCCGCTGTCGGTAACCGGTAGCATGTTCGTAGATCGTATCCGGATTTTCTTCCGCGACCTCGTACATCGGGTCCATGTAGCCGAACGAGGTGCCGAAAATAATATCAAAGCCCTCGTTCGTGTATTCCTCGGTCACTGAGCCAACGTCTGCAGGGAAAACTGCTTCTGAACTCGACGTTTCAAGCCAATCGTATTTTTCGTCGACGGCATCGCGTCCTTCATTGAGAGCCCAGGACCAACCTCTGTCTCCGGTCTCCGAAACGTATATGAACGCTGCTTTGATGGTTTCCTGTTCTTCTTGGGTCGTTCCTTCCTCCGGTTCTTCAGTCGGCGTTTCTTCACCGTCCCCGTCCCCAGCACATCCAGCAAGGCCCATGATACCGGCCGTGCCGGCCAATTTGAGAAGTTTTCGACGGGACGTGTGTTGTGTTATCTCATCAATGCTTGTCATAGTGATTGACTCGCATGAAGACTAAACCCCCCAGGTTTAATAAATATACCTGTTTTAGGTGTACCCTAACCCATTATACTTACAAATCACAACCAATTGGGGGTCCGTAATAATTATTCCAATCATATTTCATTGGAGAATGAAATAAGGGCTCATGGTGATTCAACTATCGAATTATAGCAATCCTTATGAGGATTCCACTGTCACAAAGGAACGTTAATCATGACCAATGGGGGCCCCCGCTCCTTCTTGGAGATGCGTGGGATAGTTAAGAAATTTCCCGGCGTAATTGCAAACGATGAGGTTGACTTAACAGTTGAAAAAGGTGAAATCCACGGCCTTCTTGGTGAAAACGGTGCGGGGAAAAGCACGCTGATGAAAATTCTATATGGTCTCTACAACAAGGACGCTGGCGAAATCCATCTTGACGGTGATCAAATTGAAATCGGATCGCCTCAACAGGCCATAGACGCAGGTATCGGAATGGTCCATCAGCATTTCATGCTGATCCCGAAGCTATCGGTGACCCAAAACGTCATTCTTGGAAAACGGGAGGCGTCAAATACGTTCACCAGTGACAAAACGGGTTCATCAGGCCTGTTGGGAACGCTTGGAGAAATGTTCTCGATCGATCATAAGGGACCACAAGAAAAAATCGCCGACCTTTCCTCGGACTACGGATTTGGTATCAACCCGGCTGACCCCGTTTGGCAACTGGAAGTTGGGGAACAACAACGGGTTGAGATACTCAAAGCCCTCTATCGAGATGTCGATTTGCTCATTCTCGACGAACCGACCGCGGTGCTGACGCCAAACGAGGCTGACCAACTTTTCGAGACACTGGAGGAGTTGGCCGACGATGGCCTTTCGATCATTTTCATTACGCACAAACTCTATGAAATCAAGCAGATCACGGATCGAGTAACAATTCTCAGGGACGGCAAACACATTGAAACAGTCGAGACGGCGGCCATGTCCGAAACAGATCTGGCCGAACGGATGGTCGGTCACGAAGTTCTCTTTGACCTCGAAAAGAGCGAACTCGATCGCGGCGAAGTGGCAATGGAGGCTTCGAACCTACAAGCGAAGAATGATCGCGGGCTCCCCGCCGTTAAGGGAGTCGACGTCCAAATTCGAAGCGGAGAAATCGTCGGCATCGCCGCAGTCAGTGGGAACGGGCAAAAAGAATTAGCTGAATGTCTCGTTGGCGTCCGAGACATTGAGGGTGGAACGCTCTCCGTTGATGGCAGTGATCTGACGGATGCCCACCCAATAGAGTTTATCAATGAGGGGGTTTCGTTCATTCCGGAAGATCGACTGAAATATGGGCTCGCACCGGAACTCCCGATCATGCATAACACCGGCGTCAAGGAGTACCGAAAAGATCGATTCCAGTCGGGTCCGTTCCTCGATTACGGCGAGATGGAAGCCTACACAAATGAGATCATCGAAGAATTCGACATCCGTGGGATCAACGACCCACGCGAAATGGAGGCGGGTGACCTGTCGGGTGGCAATATGCAAAAACTCATCGTCGGCAGGGAAAGCTATCGGAACCCCGATGTCCTCATAGCCAACCAACCGACCAGGGGTGTCGATGTCGGGGCGATCGAATCGATCCGGCGGAACCTCCTGGACCAGCGGGACAAGGGCATGGGAATTTTACTGGTTTCCGAAAATCTCGACGAAGTTCTTGATATGAGTGACCGTATATTAGTTGTCTACGAAGGCGAAATCGTGTACGAAACCACGCCTGAAGAGGCCGACAAGGGTGAGATTGGCCTGAAGATGACCGGAGGAGGAACTACAGAAGCGTCAGTCGCTACTGACGGTGGCCAGGATAATACGGCGAGTTCTGGCCAAAATGGCGATATTGGTGATTGTGGGGCAGCAGGAGGTGACCAATGAACGTCGATGTGGACTTCACGGCCCGAAAGAGCGTCCCGAATTGGCTCTCCTACGGATCGTCCGTATTTACCATCATAGCTGCACTCGCGGTCAGTTCCCTGGCCTTGGTTTCTCTCGGTGTTGGTCCGATCGACGCGTATGTATCAATGTTCATTCAGCCACTCTCAAGTCTAACTGGAATCGCGAACGTGCTGGAAAAGTCCACCCCGCTTATTCTGGCCGGCCTTGCGGTGTATCTCCCATTACGGGCCGGTCTTTGGAACATCGGAGCGACGGGCCAGATTTACATCGGTGCCATCGTCGGCACCTGGATCGCGCTGAATGTCTCACTTCCACCCCTCCTCCTCCTCACGGCCATGTTTATGGGGGCCGCTCTCGGCGGCGCGTTTTGGGGCTTCATCCCAGGCTTCCTCCGGGCCAAATGGGGAGTCAATGAGATTATCACTTCACTGTTGATCGCCTATGCGGCCATCGAGATCAACGGCTATATGGTTCGGGGCCCGATGCAAGGTGGTATCGGGAACTTCCCGGAATCGGAACTTCTCCCTTCAGTCGCCCAGCTTCCAGAGCTCCCCATCATCGGGTCCCACATTGGTATCATCTTCGCCCTCGTTTCGGCGGCGATAATCTATGTCGTTGTTCAAAAGACGAACAGTGGTTACGAGATCACATTCACTGGTTCGAACCCGGATGCAGCAAATCAGGCGGGCATGAACTCGTTTTTGATCTATGTGATGGTTTTTGTCGTCGGCGGTGCACTTGCGGGAATGGCAGGACTCATCGAAATTGCAGGCATTCAGAATAAACTACGGCCTGGTTTCTCACCGGGGTACGGGTTTACCGCTATCGTCGTCGCTCTACTGGGTCGGGATAATGCGATCAAGGTGGTCATCGCAGCCCTCTTCTTCGGGTTACTCTTGGTCGGTGGAACGACTCTTGAGACGGCTTTTGCGGTGCCTTCAGCCCTTATAGAGGTGATTCAGGCACTGGTCATCCTCTTCTTGATTACCGCTGAGTTTCTCAAAAGCTACAAAGTCGACCTCGACGTGAACTTTGGCGGTTCCAACCAGAAACCTGGCGCCACCGCGGAGGAAGGGGTGTAACCAATGGCTGATTTCCTTACCAACCTGCTAGATGCGACGATCAGTGCCGGAACAATCTTCATCATCGCGTCGCTCGGTGAGATCATCGCCGAACGAGCGGGCATCCTGAACCTCGGTATGGAAGGGATGATGTTGGTCGGCGCCCTAACTGGCTATATAGCTACTGTCATCACTGGATCCGTGTGGATCGGGTTGGTGGTAGCTATCATTGGAGGGGTTCTCATGTCGTTGCTCCATGCGTTCCTCACGATCACTCTAAAATCAGATCAGGTGATCAGTGGAGTCATGTTAACCCTCCTCGGAACAGGACTTACAACCTACTTCGGCTCGCAGTGGTCCGGCAAATCCGTCGACGGAATTGGTGATATTGCAATCCCATTTCTGGCCCAAATTCCAGTTCTAGGGTCAGCGTTTTTCACCAATCCACCAACGGACTACTTGGCGTTTGCGCTCATTCCGGCGGTCTGGTACCTGCTCAACCGAACAAATCTGGGTCTGGAAATCATCTCGGTCGGCGAAGATCCGGAAACGGCCGATACGATGGGGGTAAGCGTGTTCAGACTGCGATACCTCGCAGTACTGATTGGCGGTGCACTGGCCGGTCTGGCTGGCGCACACCTCTCACTTGCATACGCCGGAATTTGGACCGGCGAACTGACCGCAGGTCGTGGGTGGATCGTCGTCGCTCTCGTCATCTTCGCGCGCTGGAGTCCGCTGTACGCGGTTGCAGGCGCGTATCTGTTCGGGATGCTCGAAGCCCTTCAGATCCGGATCCAGGGCCTTTCACTCACGTTTGACGTCCTGCCGAACGTGGTCAACGAGGGAATCGCCTTTTTCGCCTCGCCGCAGATCATGGCCACCTATCCGTACTTCATCACGGTGATCGTGCTCTCAATTACAGTGGCACAGAGTCGGGAGGGGGCGAGCGCGGTCCCCTCTGCGCTGCTCCAATCCTACAGCCGCGAAATGGATTGAAACTCCGAAAGTGATTTATCGGTTTCCGCAGTTATTCATAAGAGAATGTTTCTCCGTGGCACAGTAGTTACCGACTCGTCGACTGTCATCCATGACGGGGCAGTGGTGGTCAATGGGTCGACAATTGAAGCCGTCGGTGACTGCGACGAACTCGAAGCTCAGTATCCGGAACACGAACGCGTCGATTACGACATCCTCATGCCTGGCCTCGTGGGAGCGCACGTCCATTCAGTCCAGAGCCTAGGACGGGGTCTCTCAGACGACCAAGAACTATTGGATTGGCTCTTCGATTACGTTCTCCCGATGGAGGCCAACCTGACTGACGAGCAGATGCGATTGGCTGCTGAACTTGGGTACCTCGAATTCATCGAAACCGGGACAACGACAATTATCGACCACCTCTCGGTCTCGCATGCAGACCAAGCCATCGAAGCGGCCGGTGAGATGGGAATGCGTGCCCGCACCGGGAAGGCAATGATGGACCAGCGAACCCCAGAGGGCCTTCTCGAAGAAACAGAAGATGCGCTCGCAGAGACTGAACGGCTCATCGAGACGTATCACAACTCATACGACGGACGTATTCAGTACGCTGTCACGCCCCGCTTCGCAGTGAGTTGCACGGAGGAATGTCTACGGGGCAGCCGAGAACTCGCGGACAAATACGACGGCGTCCGAATCCACACCCACGCGAGTGAAAATCAAGACGAGATAAAGACAGTCGAAAAAGACACGGGGATGCGTAATATCCACTGGCTGGACAAAGTTGGATTGACTGGCGAAGACGTCATTCTCGCACACAGTGTCTGGACTGACGAGACGGAACGTGATATCATCGAAGAAACTGGGACGAACGTGACTCACTGCCCGTCGTCCAATATGAAACTTGCAAGTGGCGTTGCTCCGGTTGTTGAGTACCTCGATCGGGGTATCAATGTGGCCCTCGGCAACGATGGGCCTCCCTGCAACAACGTGCTTGACGCCTTTTCGGAGATGTCGAGGGCCTCAATGCTACAGAAAGTGGACAACCTCGATTCGACGGTCACTCCGATTGAAACCATTCTGGAAATGGCGACCATTAACGGAGCGGAGGCTGCCGGATTCGACCAGGTCGGTAAACTCGAGGAAGGCTGGAAGGCCGACATCATTGGCTTAACGACTGACGTGACCCGAGCGGCCCCGCTCCACGATGTGCTCTCGCATCTCGTGTTCTCGGCACGGGGAGACGACGTCGAATTCACCATGGTCGACGGCAACGTTCTCATGCAAGATGGGGAGGTAAAAGTCGCGGATGCCGATCGGATCCGTCGTGAGGCAAAAGCGGTTGATTTGGATCTTTCCACAACTGGTGATTAACATGACGGTCGACCTGCTGCTCAAAGGAACGCTTGTAAACGTTCACACCGGCCAACTTGAACCGGGCAGTGCAGTTGCAATCGACGATGGTGAAATTGTTGCCTTGGCAGAGCGTGAGGCGGATGCGGTAATCGAGACAGAATACATCGCACCTGGGCTCATCGACGCACACATGCATGTGGAATCAAGCATGGTAACGCTTCCACGTTATGGCGAAGCCGTAGTGCCCCGCGGCGTCACAAGCGTGGTCCATGATCCACACGAAATCGCGAACGTGTTAGGCGCCTCGGGGGTTCGGTCAGTCATCAAAGATGCTGATTACACCCCGCTCAAAGCTCGGTTTTCCGTCCCTTCTAGCGTCCCAGCCACCCAGCTTCAGGATAACGGAGCGACACTTGGGCCGGAGGCAGTCGATGACTTGCTTGAAGGGGACACTGTGGTCGCCTTGGGAGAGGTTATGGACATCCCAGGTGTCGTCAATGGGGACGATGACATCCGTGCAAAGATCCAGGCTGCTCAGGACCACGGGCTCACCGTCGACGGCCACATGCCCCAAGTCAGAGGGAACCAATTACAAATAGTCTCCCAGTACCTTGACAACGATCACGAGAGCATCACACTCGAGGAAGCCCGGGCCAAGGCAGATGTCGGTCTCCGCGTGTATCTCCGTGAGGGCTCCTCGAGTAAGAATATCACAGACCTCGCGGACCTGGCAAACGAGGTTGATACCCGGTACCTCTCACTCTGTACAGACGACAGGGACGTCGTCGATATCGTCGAAAAGGGAGGTGTTGACGCGGCACTCCGCAAAGCAATCCGAAACGGAGTTGACCCGGTCACCGCAGTCCAAATGGGTACGATCAACACCGCGGAAAGCTACGATCTCCCGTTCGGGAAGGTCAAACCAGGTTCGCCGGCTGATCTCGTCCTCCTTTCTGACCTGGAAACATGGGAGGTCGAACAAGTACTGATCGACGGGGAGCGCAACCCCACCAGTACCGACGTATCGTATCCCGAAACCATGCTGAGGACGGATACCGTGAATGTTTCCCTGATCGAACCCGAAGATTTGGCACTGAGTGTTCCCGAAGCCGAAACCGTCGATGTCCGGGTCATCAACTCCCTCGGTGGACTCCAGACAGCCAAAATGGAGTCTACAGTACCGGCTAAAGACGGATGGCTCAGAGCGAACCTTAGGAAGGACGTCCTGCCGATCTCGGTCATTGAACGCCACTCAAGTAATTTAAGCGTCGGTACCGGGTTTGTGCATGGCCTCGGGTTGGACCGTGGAGCGATCGGTAGTACGATCGCCCACGACGCTCACAACCTGGTTGTCGCAGGAACGACGTACGAAGAAATGGCGACCGTTGCAAACCATTTGCGTGAAATCGGGGGCGGAATCGCGGCCTCGGATCCAGAAACTGAAACGACGACCTCCCTTTCGCTTCCGGCTGCGGGGCTCATCGCTGACCGCCCACTCGAATCTGTCGCCGAACAGTTCGAAGCCGTAGAAGCGGCTGCGAAGGCTATCGGCGTAGAACCGGAGGCGGGGTTAATGGAACTGGCATTCCTCTCGCTAGAAGTTATCCCAGAATATCGGATCACGAACAACGGCCTGGTGGATGTGACTAAAATGGATTACGTCGACGTGGTTCATTGAAGAGCACCACCTAATTCCGCTGATTTTGTTCGTTACTGGAACTTCACGCCGAGGTCGTGCAGTCCGTCGTTATTCATCGCGAGATTGATCAAGAGTGGCGTGATCGCTTCGATTTCCCCACTGTTAGCAAGCGGACCACCAATCAACGCGTCGATTCCGTCGATCTCTTCAGACAACTCTTTGATGTCCACTCGCGCTTCTGGATCGTCTCCGGTCACAACGACGTGATAATCGAGTTCGTTGTCGAGGTCAGTGAGTGCGCCGGCAGCGAGGTTTTGGAACGCTCCAACGACTGGGATGGCCTCCGGCGTGGCCCGGGCAATAACTTCAGCGATACTTCCACCCTCCGGTCGGTCGTAGTGGAACCCAGATTTGTCCCGGTCCATCGCCACAGCAGGGCTGACGACAATGTCGCCTTTCTCCAGACTTTCAGCAACTGAAGCGACTGTATCTGCGGCGTACTGCGGCGGAACGCTCACCACAACGACATCCGCTGCCGCCGCGGCTGTTTCGTTTCCCGACCCGGTGATTTCGACTTCGAATCCCCGGTCGGTGAGTTCTGACCGATACTCCGCGGCTTTCTCCTTCCCTTTTTCAGGATCTCGGGAACCGATATGGACCGTATGTGAGGTATCCCTGGCCCACCTGATCGCGAGTCCTTCACCAATATCTCCAGTTCCGCCGAGGAGAGCAATCCTCATATCATTAGTCAGGTGGACACTAAGTATAACATTAACGGGACCGGAAATAACAGTCCCGAGTCATCGATACCAAAATCCAATCAAGCGAGTTAGGTATTGTTCAAATCTTCGGACGGGGGCGAAGCATTCGCGAGATTCTTCCGACGAATCCAGTACAGACGGGCGCCCATAAGTGAAATAAAAATGCCAGCAGCGACACCCGCCTGCCAGTTTCGAGAGATCAATCCGGAAAAGTTTCCGTAGAAAAATACCACCCCGATCAACAGACCAAAAACCGCGAGACCGATACCCCATGGTTTGGTCGTTACCCGCGAGTCACAGTTCGGACAGCGAGTGTCTTCCACCGATATCTCTGCGCCGCAACTATGACAGTTAATGACAGATTCCGGATTCCCCATACCGTTCTTAATATGGCGGCTTACAAGGATATTTCGACCGTTCCCTTCAAATGAATGTTTCGTGACTAACGATGCATTGTCACTATGTCGTGTGGTAAATAATTAAAACCGAACTCAAACTGCTGTTCTTAGGCCAGGATGCCTGTCTGGACGTAGAAGTACACGACTAGGACAGCAGCCAGAACGTAGACACCTGGATGCACGTCGTCCCACTCACCCAAGGCTACTTTCACGACCGGATACGCGATAATACCTGCACCCAATCCGTTCGAAATTGACGCAGTTAACGGCATTAACGTGATGGTTAATCCCGACGGAATCGCCCACCGAGGATCGCTCCAATCGATGTCAGTGACGCCTTCGAGCATGATGAGCCCAACCACGATGAGCCCGATATACGAAGCGTAAGTCGGAATAGCTGAAATCACTGGTACCGCGACCAATGAGACCAGGAAGAAGAACCCGACTACGAGGGCGGTCATTCCCGTTCGGCCACCCTCTTCGACACCGGTCGAACTTTCGATGTAGGTGGTAACAGTCGAGGTACCGACCATGGCACCGACAGTCGTCCCGACCGCGTCGGCCATAAGCGGCTTATCGATACCGGGGAGGTTGCCCTCCTCGTTAAGGAAGCCACCCAACTGAGCAACTCCGATCAGGGTGCCCGCCGTATCGAAGAAGTCCACGAAGAAGAACGTGAACACGATCACCGCGAACGAAAGTGGTTCGATAGTGGCAAACCCGTCGACAAATGCTCCCACGAGCGGCATGATGTTGTAGAACGGGTCAACCAGCTGGGGTGTCAACGCTCCGCCTTCAGCAAACGGACCAAATATCGTCAACAACCACCCGACCACTGCTGTGGAGGTGATGCCGATGATGATGGACCCCTTGATCTCGCGGGCGTAGAGCATGAGCGTGAACAAAAGCCCGGCAACACCGAGAAGTGAAGCCGGTGATTGTGCAATGGGACCGAGCGTAACGCCAGTTGCTGGATCTGGAATTGCGATTCCGAGTTCGAGGACACCAAGGAAAAGCAAAAACACACCGATACCGGCCCCGACCGAGAATTTAACCGGTTTCGGGAAGAGCCGAATAATATACTTTCGTGCCCCGACTGCCGTCAACAGAATGAAAAGGATCCCTTCGACGAACACTGCTGCGAGTGCAGTCTGCCACGCGATTCCCATTCCGATAACGACCGTGAACGCGAAGAAGGCGTTCAACCCCATCCCTGGAGCAAGGCCGAATGGTAAATTGGCGTAGAACGCCATTACCACGATCCCTGAGAGAGCGGCAATGATCGTGGCGATTGCAATCATTTGATAGACCTGTCCTGGGCCATATCCTTCGATCGTAATGGCCTCACTCAGGATTGCCGGGTTGACGACGATGATGTAGGACATCGTCAGGAACGTCGTCGCGCCTGCAATTATTTCAGTCCGTAAGTCTGTACCTGCTTCTTCAAAACCAAAATAGCGGGCAAACCACGACCCACCACCGGTGCTGCTAGACATGCTACGCCCAATTTTTAACAGAAAGATGCATTAAAGGTACCGGCGATTTTCGCCCACCCTGAGAGGCATCAAGTATGAAGGTGTACAAAAGGCATTAACCACAGCCACTCAGTTGCAGGGAAACTGGAAATGCGTACCGATACTGGTTTAAGATTTGATTGCTGTGTCGAACGCATAGCGGGCGTGTAACGCCGTCGTATTCAACGTCGGCACCGGCAAATCATCATCATCCAAGAGTAACGGTAATTCAGTACAGGCAAGCGCAACAGCGTCAAGATTTTCGTCCCCAGCCATCGTTTCCACTATTTCGATGAGTTCCTGCTTCGTTTCGGTTTTTTGCACTCCGTTCGTCAATTCTGTAAATATCTTCTCGTGCATCCACTTCTTTTCTTCTTCTGTGGGATTAGCAATAGTGAGGTCATAATTTTCGAAGCCGTCTGAATAAAAAGTCCCATTAGTTGTAAACAACGTTCCAAGAACGCCTATACGTTTGTAATTCTGGCTTCTGGCCGCCTCAGCGGTTGCTGTAACGATACTTACGAGAGGAATTGGAGACGTTTCTTCAAGCCGCCGGAAATATTTGTGCGGGGTATTTGATGCGAGTAAAGCGAAATCAGCGCCTGCTCTGTCCAGAGATGTGATTCCCTCCTGTAACAGGTCCATGACACGGTCATCGTTCCCCTTTTCGAGTGGATTGTAGAACTCCTCAAAGTTCAGACTGTAGATGATCGTCCGAGGATATCGTTTTTCCCATCCCTCCTCATGGCTCGCCTGAATGAGTTGACGATAATATTCGACCGTCGATTCGGGAGCCATTCCCCCGAGGATTCCAATCGTTTGCATCCCTTCGAAATTTTTGCTACCATAGTATTAAACCCGACCCAATGCCATTCCCGTTCTCATTGTGTATGAAATACTGTGGAACATCTGTTCTGACCGACTGGTTGGGCGAAACTATTTCGGTGTTGCAAGCCTTTACTATCTACTAACCCGATTATGATTATGCTTGACCCCATTGGAACGGTTGAAACACCGTTCGACACGTTTTCTGATGCTCCATCCCAGGGTTTTCTCGCCGATCATCAGGGAAAGATAACACTCAGATCACCACTGGATCATGCAATAAAGGGGTTGGCTGAAGGAGAACTAATCGATGTCGTCTGGTATGCGGACGGTGCTGACCGGTCACTACTTCGACTTAACAATGGGGAAAAAGGGGTTTTTGCAACACGATCACAGGACCGTCCGAACCCGGTTTCGATAACCCGCTGTGAAATAACGGCCATCGAGAAAAACGAGATATCGATTAAGGGTGTTGATATGATCGACGAGACCCCGATACTCGACATCAAGCCGGCATTCAATGGGCCTCGGCAAGAGCGGTCACAGCAGAGGGAATTGAGCGCTCCAAGCATTCCAAAATCAGCGAATCTAGATTGAGTAGTTTCGTTCGCTAACTTGGGAGTATCATCACTGGATCAGTTTAAACCAGCCATCACGCTATTCGAGACGGTCTTCCACTCTGTCGGATCGATTTGATGCCCCGAGAAATTCGCATGTTCGGGATGGGCTGTAATGAGTAAATATTCGGCCCGATTTTCGAAGTACGTGACTATTTGGTGGAGGTTATCGTCAGAAAGGGCCTCTAACCCGTCGAGTAGGAGAAACGGGACAGTTTCCGAAACATCGAAGGCTTCATATCCAGCGAGTGCAGCCACGAACCCAAGTATTTCGAGTTCGCCTTCACTGAGGGCTTCAAGGTTCGCCTCATGGCCGTTTCGTGCGACGACCAGTTTGAAATTCGAAGTCAACCGTGCCGACTCGAACCCGGTCTCGAAGTCGTTGATAATCTTCTGTATCGTCTCTTGGAACGTCTCTCTCATCTCCGCTTTAATCGATGACTTGCGGTCACGGAGTTCCGTCAATTCCTCGCGGATCTCCTCGCGTTGGTCTTCCAACTGGTCCAGTTGGTATGCACTACGCTGGTGTTGTTCCAGTTCCTCCTCGGCTTCTTCAAGTTCAGTTTGGCGGAACTTGAGTTCGCTTTCAATGTCCGTGATTTCTTCGACGGATTCATCGACGTCGGCGCTAAGGGAGTTGATTCGCGTTTCTAGATCCGCGACAGTAGCGTCGCGGTCAGCAAGCGTTTGTTTCTTATCGGCTAATTCGCGTTCCAAATCCTGAATGTCTTCTTCGAGGACCTGTTTCCGTTTCTGCTGTTGTTGATGCTGTTCATATTCCGTCTCTAACGCGTTCAGTTCTCCCTTTATGTCGTTCAGTTTCGAACGACGGACTTGGAGTTTTTCCTGTAACTGGGTGATGTTCGACTCGACTTCCTGTCGAGTCGTTTCTCCGCCACAGATCCAACACTGGAACGCGTCAGTATCCAGTCCGTGTTCGACATCCGAAATCAGACCGAGGCTGTTCTCTTCTAAAACCAGGTTGTTCGCTGTAAACAGGGATTCGAGTACCTTAATATCGCTCCGGATCTCATCGAGTTCCTCCTTTTTGGCTTCGATGTCCCCGTAGTCTACATCGATATCCTCGACCGAGATGGATTGAAGTTCGGATTCGTACTCTTCGATTTTTCCTTTGTACCGGTCGATCGAACGATTCAATCGGTTAATTTCCGATTGCAGTCTGTTCCGCTTGGATCGGACTTGGCTCAGTTCATCTCGTTTATCAGATACCCCTTCACCCTCCCCGGCCTCGAGTTCTTCGAGACGAGACTTGTGTTCAGCAATTTGCGATTCCAGGGTTACTATCCGTTCTTTGACCTGCGGGATAGCGTTTTTACTGTTCTCGGCTTTCGCGATCTCGGAATCGATCTGATCCCGTTCGCTTTTCAGTTCGCCGATTCTCTCGTCAATATTCTCGAGATCGAGCGGTCGTGTAAGAACGGATTCGAGGTTTTCACCGGTTCGAATGGCTTGTCTGATGGGGTTTAATTCGTCAAGACAGGCGTACAATCGGGCTTTCGCTTGCGCGGATTTCGTTTCAAGGATCGGAGTACCGGTGATGGCCGGTGTCCCATTTGTCTGGGTGATCTCGACATTTGCGTCGAGTCCATCTCCCGAAAGCGTGACTGACCCCGAATCGGAGCCCTCCGTTATCGAGACGGGAATCCCCAGTGCGGATTCGACGGCGTGAATGAAACTGGTCTTACCCTTCCAGTTAGCTCCCCTGACGACGTTCAAACCCGACTCTATTGTCGATTGACCGTTTCTGATCCCGCCAACGTTTGCTATCGATATTTCGACGGTCATCGGGAGTTCATCCCGCATTTCTGAAACCAGTTACCGCTTTGATGTCCAATAATACCGCCCAATTTGGTTTTTTGAAACCCACCCCTCGCAAAACGACTGGGGACTGGATGTCTCATGTATACAGTTCTTACACTATACCCAATCAACGTTTCGCTTGCGCTCGAACCATTGAGATGTTCCGTTTTACACACCCTAAGTCCGTGTTATTCTATCAGTTCCAATTTCCGATTTCGGAGAAGATTACACACCGGCTCGGATTCCAGGAGTTCCGATTCCGTCTGGTCGCCTGAACCCTCGGAATAGCGTTTAACTCGGAAGGCATCAATATTCGTCCCACCTTTTGGAACCCGTTCGAGAATTTCGATAGTTTCCTTATCTGTCGTGTTTTTGTAGGCGTTCCCTGATTCCAAACCGACAACCGGTACATCAGTTGGCCAATCCCACATGAAATCTTTGGCGTATTGGTCGAATTCCCACACCAACCGCTCAACGTGGTCCCGGTCGTTCATGCTTCCAACGTCTGTTGGAGTCTCTTGCAGGCGACGGTCCCAGTAATCGATAACCGCCGTTTTCAGGTCTTTGGCCAATTCATCGCTCACCAGTTTCTGTTCGAGTGGATAGTCAATCTCAATAGCGACCAGGGCATGTTGGTCGAGTCCGTTGAAACACTGCGGACACGATGTCTCGAAGTCGTCGAAAGAACTCGGTTCGGTAAAGGTAAAGTGGGCGACTTCGGAATTGCAATTCGGACACCACAAAAAGCCTACATTGTCCTTGGGGGTTTCCAGTTCCTCAAGAACTTTCATCCCCTGAACCGCATATTCAGTATCGTCCCTCGGAGCTTCGTATTCCTGTTTTGTCCCGTTTAAACTCGTTTCAGCCTGTTCTCGTGCCGCTGCTAGCTCATGGTCCTTTAACAACGTCTTGACGACAGAATCGTGCGAAGAGTGGTTCTGCCTTTCCCGGATTTCATCTAGCCGCGCCTTCGTCCAATCTCGGACGCGAATCGTGGGCATTACATGCAGTACAAGGTCACAGGTAGTAAAAGTAGTGGTGGATGTGGCATACTGAATGCGGCTATAATATCAAAACACGGTCAATTATTCGGTCTCCGTTTCGTCTCAGTTTTCGTGCTCACTTTGGGACTAATCCAACCTGTCACCACAAAACGAGCCGAAAATGAACAATCAGTTAATCGCTAGCTTGGTCGAAATCCATATCCAGACCGGAGGCCGTCTCCTCGTCCAACCCGTCACTCAATTCGGTTCTTCCGGTCCCCACGCCCCCGCCAGGGACGAAGATATTGAGCAGGAGGGCAGCAAACCCACCAACAATCAGGGCCGAACCAAAGAAGTTCTGCCACGTAGCCGGCAAGTTCTGTAAAATATCCGGTCGCATCTGGACCATCAATCCTAACGCAATGGCGATTGAGAGAATCGTGTTGTTCCGGTGGTTGAATTCGACGTTCTGTTTGATGAGTTTGAATCCCGAACCGAAGATCATGGCGAATAAGATGACCGCGCCACCACCCAATACTGGGTCAGGCATCGCGGACACAATGGCCCCGATTTTGGGGATGAAGCCCAGAATAACCAGAATGACTCCCGCAATGCCGGCCACGTAACGGCTTGCCACGCCCGTAAAGTTCACAAGACCGACATTCTGCGAGAAAGACGTGTTCGGCATTGCGTTGAAAATCGCCGCGAAGGCACTCATTACTCCGTCAGCTAAGAGGCCACCGCGAAGTTGTTCCCGAGTTGGGGTGCGGTTTGTCGCAGCCACGATGCCCGAAATGTCACCAATCGTCTCCATACTTGTTATCACATACATGAACGCAATTGTCCCGATCGCGCTTGGATGGAAGCTGATCCCGTACTTTAGTGGAATCGGCACCGTAAACCAACCTGCCTGCGCGATAGTGCTGAAGTCAACCATGCCCATAGGAATCGCAACAATGTACCCGACCACGATACCGATAAAAACAGACGCAATACGCCAGATACCCTCGAAGAACTGATTGAGGAGGATCGTGACCAGGAAAACGAGGCCAGCAAGGCCGAGATTTGCAAACGAAGCGTAGTCAGCTGCACCAACTCCCCCAGCAGCGTAATCCACTCCCGTGGGGATCAATGTCAAACCGATTAGCATCACCACAACGCCCGTCACTAGCGGTGGGAAGTACTTCCTGAACCGCTGGAGTGAAAATCCGGCAATCATTTCGACCGGCGACGCAACGAGAGCGGCACCGAAAATCGCGCTGATGCCGAAGGAATTGCCTATCCCGATCATTGGCCCGAGGAAGGCAAAACTCGTCCCCATCACGATCGGCAATCGAGCCCCCACCGGTCCGATCGGGGATACCTGAACGATCGTCGCGATTCCGGCGACGATCAGTGCCATCTGTACCAGGAACGTCGTTTCGCCTGTCGCCATCCCGATTCCACCCGCGACAATGAGCGGTGGCGCAACGTTCCCCAGGAACATTGCGAAAACGTGTTGGAGGCCCAGCGGTATCGCCTCTCCTAACGGAGGTCTGTCCTCAATGTCGTATTCGATGTCTTCCGGTATAGTGGTTTCTGACATTATTGGTACCGATACTCATTGCTCAGAGGCCTAATTCTAAAAGGTTACGGCCACTCTTGGTTTAGATTGGCAGCACTCGGACACGGCTAATCGATATATAACGGACCGTAAACGTAGACACCACAAGATTCACATCAGGTAGTACATATCCCTGTGAAAGGACCGTTCGAACGTTCCTACTCGTTCAACTTCGCAGCGATCTTTTCCGCAGTGATCGGCAAATCTCTGATTCGAACGTCCACGGCCCGATCGATCGCATTACTCAGTGCTGGTGGGACGGCATTTGTTGGGACTTCGCCGACTGATTTCGCGCCAAATGGGCCAGTCGGTTCGTGGGTTTCGACAAGAATTGATTCCAATGGCGGTTGATCCGCCGTCGTCGGCATTCCATACTCCCGGAAGTCAGTTGTTAGCGGTCGACCCTGTTCGTCGAATTCGAGACCACCACTAACGGCATACTCGTAGCTCATATGCATCGCACCTTCGACCTGACCTTCGGCCAATTTTGGATTGATTGCGGTCCCACAGTCCACGGCAAAGACCAGTTTATTGACGGTGAACTCGCCCGTGCTATCGTCAACGGTCACGTCAGCGAACTGGGCCCCGTATGGTGGCGGAGATTGGTCCGTACTATGGCTGGCCTGTCCCATAATCTGTTCACGGTTCGCTTCACCGTATATCGACTCGTAGCCGACCGCTTCTATTGACACCGAATTGGCGGATTCAGTGTCGACGACTGATCCACCGTCGAGTTCAACCCGGGCCTCAGGTATCTCCAGCATCCGGGCGCCGATCCGTCGGATCGAGTCTGCAGCGTCGGCAGCCGCTTTCTTAACGGCGTGGCCAGTGACATACGTCGTCGAAGACGCGTACGCCCCATAATCGAACGGCGAGATGTCCGTATCAGAAGGCTGCACGACGATATCCGCCGGATCTACTTTGAGCACTTCACTGGCTATCTGGGACATGGCCGTATCCGCTCCCGGGCCAGTGTCGACGGCACCGGTCTGCAGAATAAAGGATCCGTCCTCGTTCATCTTTATGTGTGCAGCCCCGAGTTCGTCGCCGGCAACGCCACTACCCTGGGCCGAGAGAGCCATCCCTACTGCCCGATGCTCGTGTTCCGCATCCGACTGCTTGAGGTCGCCCCAACCGATCGCATCTTTCCCACGGTCGATGCAATCCTCCAAGCCACACGAGCGGATCCGACGGACGTGGCCCTCACCCCCCGAAGTGATTCCCGAGGCCTCGTCCAGGTCACCGTTTTCGACCATGTTTTTCCGTCTGAGCTCGATCGGATCCATGTCGATTGCGTCGGCGACCTCCCCGATATGGCCCTCGACCGCAAAATGTCCCTGGGGTGCGCCATAGCCACGCATTGCCCCCGGAACTGGAAGGTTCGTGTGGACGGCGTCCATCTCGAAGCGCATGTTCGGCGTGTTTGGATACAACGGCAGCGGTTTCGTTCCGGCACACCCGGTAACCGTCAAGCCGTGAGGACCATATGCCCCGCTGTTCGAGAGGGTCTCCATGTCGAGAGCCTTCAACGCACCGTCGTCTGTGACGACACTCTTCATGCTGATCGACATCGGTCGCCGGAAACGCCCGGCAAAGAACTGTTCACGCCGGGTCGTTTGGAGTTTCACAGGCCGCCCGACTGCTTCCGAAAGGGCGACTGCGATGGGTTCAATAAGCAGCGATTGCTTCGCTCCGAACCCCGCCCCGATTCGCGGCTTACTCACCCGGATATCCCGAATCGGAACGTCGAAGAGATGCGCCAGTTGGCGTCGGGTGTGATACGGGACCTGCGTACTGGTAATGACGTGGAGTCGGTCGTCTTCGTCCCGCCGAGAGATGGTCGTATGTGGCTCCGGAACAAGATGGGATTGATAGGGCATTTCCCAGTCTGATTCGACCACTGTCCAATCCTCGCGGGCCTCGGCTTCTTCATAGGCCGCCGAGACGTCGCCGATTTCACCCTCGGCGTGGGCCTCAACGTTCCGTTCGTAATCGTGACCCGGGAGTTTGTTTTCGACCGTTTCCGAATCGTGAACTTGCGGGGCGGCAGTCGACCGAGCAGTTTCCGGGTCCAGAACTGGATCAAGTTGCTCGTATTCGACATCAATTTCCCGCATGGCCTGGATGGCAGTCCGTCCATCAGTTGCGGCGACCGCAGCAATGGGGTCACCCACATACCTGACTTTCTTCCGGAGAACCCGCATGTCATACGGTGATGGCTCCATATAGGATTGTCCGGCAGAGGTGTAGGGCTTTTCAGGTACCGACTCACTCCACGGTGTGAGAACGGTATGGACCCCGTCCATCTGTTCGGCCCTGCTCGTATCGATGTTTGTCACATAGCCATGGGCGATTTCCGACCGGAGCACTTTCCCTTCGAGGAGATTTGGGAAGTTCGACGCGTAATCGCTCGTATATTTCGCATCGCCGGTGACGATTTTTCTGGCGTCGTCCTTTTCGGCCGATTCGGAGATCGCGAATCGGTCGGTGAGTGACTTCCGGTTGTCGGCCGATTCAGGCCAGTGAAACGGGTGCTCTTCGGTCTCGGGTTCCGACTCCGACGATTCGTCCAATTGGGACTCCTGCTCTCCTGATTGTGGTTTACTCATTGCTTATGGGCTCCGTTTCTGTCGTTGGTTCCGGCAGACCGCCATCTGCAACCTCAGCCGGCATTCGAGCCGCTGCATCTTCGACGGCGTCAATGATCTTTTCGTACCCGGTACAACGACAGAGGTTTTCCGAGAGTTCCTCACGGATCTCCTCGCGATCAGGATCCGGATTGGACTCCAACAATCCTTTCGTTCGCATGATCATACCAGGGATACAGAATCCACATTGGAGTGCGGAATTGTCGACGAACGCTTCCTGAACGGGGTGCAGATCAGACTGGGTTCCCAACGCGGATATCGTTTCAACCTCCGAGCCAGCGACCGTCTCCATCGGGCGAAGACAGGCCTTCTCCACTTCACCGTCGATGGACACTGTGCAAAACCCACAAGAACCAGACCGGCAGCCACGTTTTGGTCCAGTGTAACCGTTCCGTCTGAGAACATCCAAAAGTGGTTCCTCGGCCTCCGCCGTGACAGATATTTGCGCTCCGTTAACCTGAAGTGTGAATTCCATGTGAATGATAACCGTGCGTGGGACTATCAGCGATGGACATGCTTAATTCTTTGGTGGAAACTTTACCATCGATATCGATTTGGTATGACATCGGTTCGTGTTCACCTCCTATGTTGACAAACAGGTCCCGAGTGCCCTCATTCCATTAGACTCTGGGTCCTGGTTCTGACGCCAATAGGTTCCGATACCGTCGTCCGATTGGGTTGTCTGCATATATAACGTGGCCAACTGCCTCAGAAATCCAGTCATTGGAAAGACCATTCTCAGGCAAGTACCGTTCGTAAACGGGGAGACGCTCACGAAGTGGAACACCTGCTTTTTCGGCGATCGATTCGATTTCCTCGACGGCCGGCCAGGCGTAATCCGGGTTAACAAAGTCATCAGTCACCGGTGAAACGCCGCCCAAATCGTTGATACCATTGTCCACCAAATTTCGAACCGGCGCCAGATTCGGCGGCACCTGAACTGCGACGTCCTCAGGAAGTGCCTTCCGTGCCATGGCGACAACTCGTTGCATCGTTTCGAGATTCGGTGAACCGCCGTCCCAGCGTTCGTTCGGTGAGACCGGCTGGACGATCACCTCCTGAATATGCCCGTAGCGTTGATGGAGACCCCTGATAGCCAACAGACTTCGAGCCCTGTCGTTCCAGTTTTCCCCGATCCCGAATAAGATGCCAGTCGTGAACGGGATTTGGAGTTCGCCCGCATTTCGGATGGTCGCAAGTCGCTTTGCTGGTCGCTTTCGACGAGATCCAGCGTGGGCATCGACTTCAGCGGTCGTTTCAAGCATGACGCCCATACTCGCCATCACCGGAGCCAGCAGTTCCATTTGGTCCATGGTCTGGTCCCCTGGATTAGCGTGGGGAAGCAATCCCTCATCCAACGCGATTTCGCTTGCCTCTCGAACATACGAGTGAATGGAAGAATGGCCTAACGTCTTGAGTTCCTCATAGAGCGACGTATACCGATCGTCGGGGTCGTCCCCCAACGTAAAGAGAGCCTCCGTACACCCTGCTTCGACTGCATTACTGGCCATTTGTCGAATTTCGTCCGGCCGCATAAGCGACTCCTGACCGGGTGGATCGTAGAAGGTGCAGTAGGTGCAGGTATATCGGCACGCGGTAGTGACTGGAATGAAGACGTTCCGTGCGAAGGTCAACTCCGACTGAATGGTCCCTTCAGTCGGATCGACTTCGACTAATCGGTCGATTTCGGACTCTGGAATCCGGATGTCGACATCGTAGTCGTGTTCGTCCGAAATCACAATGTGGGTTTGCAACCGGTTCCTGTTAACCATTTCCCCCGGGTGGCGAAAATCACCTCCCAGGTGTTGGACCGATGGGCTCCCCGCCCAGAGAACGATGTAAATCCGTCATTCTTAAGCAAAGGGCACGAATCAGATTAAACGAGAGTTATGAGTTTAACAACTGACCAACGAGCGGCCATTGACGAATGGGTTGCTGAACACGAGGATGACCTCGTTTCGTTCCTGCAAGATATCGTTTCGATCCACTCGGCGACGACAATTGGCGAAGATGAGGAGGAAGTAGCAAAGCGCATTCTCGAAGAGATGGAGGATTTAGGGTACGACGAAGCCTTTATCGACGACTTCGGGAACGTTCATGGGATCGTCGAGGGTGAGTCCGATGAAGGGGTTATGTTCAACTCCCACATCGACACAGTCGGTCCAAGCGACCTCGACCAGTGGGACAAGGACCCCTATGCGGCTGAAATCGAGGACGGGTTGATGTATGGCCTCGGTACCTCCGACATGAAATGCGCCATGGCTTCGATGGTGTATGGTGGGGCGGCCGTCGCGAACCTGGACTTCACACCCGAGCATGACATGTGGGTGACGGGCGAACTCATGGAGGAAGTCCGGGAGGGCCACTCGATGAAGTACGTTTTTGAAGAACTGGATGTCGACTACCGGGCCGTGGTCATCGGGGAGGCCTCGGAGATGCGCGTGAAGCGTGGACACCGTGGTCGCTGCGAACTCAAGATCGAACTTGACGGCAAATCAAGCCACGCGAGCGCTCCCGAGCGAGGGATCAATCCATTGTACCACGCGTCGGCCATTTTGGAGCGCATCGAGAAACTCAACGAAGAGACAGAGGAACACGAATTCCTCGGAAAAGGGACCATTGTCGGGACGAACCTGGACGTGCAAACCCCGTCCAACAATGCAGTACCTGCGGCTGCCACGGTTTACGTCGACCGGCGACTGACGATCGGCGAGGATGAGGACACCGTCCATGCTGAACTCCAGGACGCTGTCGATTCGGCCGTCGATATCTACGGCGACGACGTCAGCGCAACGATCGAAACGATCGACTTTGACACCCCGTCCTGGACGGGCTACGAACTCGAATCCAGGAAGTACATGCCGACATGGCTCCTTGAAGAGGACCACTGGCTCGTCGAAGACACCAAGTCAGTTGTCGACGACGTACTCCAGAAAGACACGGAGGTCACAAAGTGGACCTTCTCCACCTCTGGCAACTATACGATGGGTATCGCCGAGGTGCCGACGATTGGATTTGGCCCCTCAAAGGAGGAATGGGCACACATGGCTAACGAGCAGGTGGACGTCGATAATGTGGTCGACGCTGCGAGCGTCTATGCCGGCCTCGGTCTGAAGTTATAACTGGGACCTCGTTTCGATTCGTATTCTTCCGTTCCAGTTCACCTCTTGCGTTGAAAAATTTGGTCTTATGGAAGTCGTCGTTCCCGATATTCCGAAAATGCCGCTCCTGACCGACAGAACTGTTAAGTGACGAGCATCCCCCACCTGAAACTGATGCACCTTGGTCTTATCGTCGAAACGAAAGACGCTGAAAGCGTGTGGAACGGGTTTCGACTCGCTAACAAAGCCCTCGAAAGTGGGCATTCGGTCGATGCGTTCCTCCTCGGGGACGGCGTCGAGGCAACGACCGTCGACACCGACGCCTACAATCCGGCCGGTGTGATTCGAAAATTCGACACCGAAGGTGGGGAGCTGTATGCGTGTGGTACCTGTCTCGATTCTCGCGGACTAGAAGTCAACGAGTTGCGACCCCATTCGACGATGGGAGACCTGCTTGAAATCGTCGAGACGACGGACCGGACCGTCACAATCGGCTAACAGGCAACTATATTTTCGAAGTGCTGTCGGATTCAATCGCCCAATATAGCCGGTTCAGTTTCCTCGCCGTCCCGATTCAACAACGGTGTCAGATCCGCTTTCGGTCCGAGCCCCGGACCAGGCCGACCATTCGCAGAATCGATGCGGCGTCGAATGTCGTAGTCGGTGGACCGCTCGACGGGAATGCGGTCGATCGACTCGATCAACGAGGTGAGGTCCGCAAACGAGCGGAATTCACCGTTGCCACCGCCTGCACGTTTAGTGATTTCCTCAGAGAGGATCGTCCCCATGAAGTCGTCCGCCCCAGCTTCGAGCATATCGAGCCCACGTTCGTTGCCGAACTTGACCCATGAAGATTGGATATGATCGATATTATCCAAAAAGAGTCGGGAAACTGCTATCATGAGGGTATCCTCGGCTGGGGTTGCACCCGCATCGACCATGTCCCGCTCAACCAGGGGAGTATCCTCGTGGATGAACGATAGTGGCACGAATTCGGTCATCGCGCCCATCCTGTCCTGAAGATCGCGAATCCGTTTCAGGTGCAACACCCGATGGGCCTCGTTCTCGACATGGCCGTACATGATTGTCCCCGTCATTGGGAGGCCCGCAGCAGCGGCGCCCTCCATCGCCTCAAACCAGGTGGCCGTGTCGATTTTGCCTGGACAGATAACATCCCGAACCTCGTCAACGAGGATTTCGGCTGCAGTTCCAGGAACGGAGTCCAATCCAGCTTCCTTCAATCGCCGATAGACCGTCTCGTAATCCCACTCGGTACCACGAGCTGCGTGATCAGCTTCTTCCGGCGTCATTGAGTGCACATGAACCCCCTCCATCGACATTGCCTGGATCTGTTCAGTGTAGGTTCCAGGTGATTTCGTGTACGCAGCCGGTGGTTTGTAATTGACAGCGATCTCGTCTTCGATGATCTCGCGGTGGTTCTCATCAAGTGTCAGCGCGGGGTGCAGCCCACTGACCGAGGTCACCTCGGAGATTCCACGATCGACCGCGTCTGCGACAATTGCTCGGGATTCTGCCGGCGTTTTCGTAAAGCCTCGACTCTCTTCTTTTGTCCCTGACTCGAACGTGTGGGCGTTATCCCGATAATTGCAGAACAAACAGCCGGTTCCACACGCGGAGGTCACATTATTATTTAAATTCGCGACAATAGTAACCTCCTCACCGACCACTTCGCGGCGGCGTTCGTCCGCAGCCTTGACGACACGTCCCATCCGTTGTTGGGATATACCCGCCGTTTCCGAGCCCGTTGTCATCAACTCGATCCCATCGGCAACAGATAACCGGTGGCCCGCACGGGCCTTCTCGAGGGCGTTTTCAAAAGATTGGTCGGTTTCGGGCTGTCGTTCGAAATTGTATTGCCCACGAGGGACCCCTGTTTGTGTGCGGAACGCATCAGCCATACACAGTGCTCACGGGCTAATCCGCCTTAAAATGTAGCAATTAACCCACCCTCGTGGTGGCACCCCCGAACGAGGCCTATTTGTAAAGCGGGTGCTCGTCAGTCAGCCGTTCAACTTCCTCGCTAACCTCGGCGATGACACTTTCGTCTTCTATGTTGTCAAGAACGCGGCTGATGAGCGCTCCGACCTCCCGCATTTCAGCCTCATCAAAGCCTCGTGTCGTCAACCCTGGCGAGCCGATACGGATGCCCGAGGGCTCCATGGCCGAGCGAGTTTCGCCCGGCACGGTGTTAGCGTTCAGGACAATGCCGGCTTCTTCGAGAGCATCTGCGGCGTCGTTTCCGGTCACGTCGGGGTGGGATTGACGCAAGTCGACGAGGATGAGGTGGTTGTCCGTCCCGCCGGAAACTAGCTTGAAGCCTCGCTCCATCATACTCTCCCCCAGCGCTTTCGCATTCGAAACGGTTTGCTCCATATAGTCCTCAAACTCCGGTTCAAGGGCTTCTGCAAAGCCGACGGCCTTCCCCGCGATATTGTGCATCAGGGGACCGCCCTGAATGCCGGGGAAGACAGTCTTGTCAATAGCATCGGCGTGCTCTTCGTCTGTGAGAATCATCCCGCCGCGGCCAGCGCGGATTGTCTTGTGGGTGGAACCGGTCGTGAAGTCAGCTATTCCGACGGGGTTGGGATGCTCACCGGTCGCAACGAGCCCAGTTATATGGGCCATGTCCGCGAGGTGGTAGGCACCAACCTCGTCGGCCGTCTCTTGAACCCGCTCCCAATCGACTACTCGGGGATACGCGGAGAACCCGGAAACGATGATATCCGGTTCAAACTCGTGGGCCTTCTCGTTGAGCATCTCGTAATCGACACGGCCCGTTTCGGGGTCGATCTCGTACTGTTCAACCTCATAGAGCTTGCCGGAGAAGTTAACCGGGTGACCGTGGCTCAGGTGGCCGCCGTGGTTGAGGTCCAAGGACAAGATTTTGTCTCCTGGTTCAAGAACGCTGAAGTAGACGGCCATGTTGGCCTGTGTCCCGCTGTGAGGCTGCACGTTGGCATGGTCGGCATCGTAAAGCTCTTTCGCGCGGTCGATTGCCAACTGCTCAACCTGGTCGACGTTCTCACAGCCGCCGTAGTAGCGCGCACCCGGATACCCCTCAGCGTACTTGTTCGTCAGTGCGCTCCCCTGGGCAGCTAGTACCGCTTCTGAGGCGTGATTCTCGCTTGCAATCATCGCAAGCGTGTCCTCTTGCCGCGTGGTCTCTCCTTCAAGGGCTTCGGCAACCTTCGGATCTGTTTCAGTGACTGGATCGAAGTCCATACGGATCGGTTTTCGAGGCACCCCACTGTAATATTACTGGTTTTTTGGAGCAGGCAATATTCTTGTTTCCGTTTGTTTCGGCCTGGACAGCAAGGCGCCCTACAAGACACGCACAGTAAATTTACAAGATCCTGTATGCTAAGCGATGGGACGCCATTGAACTGCTCGGTCCGGCAATTTCCTATTTTAGGACGGTACTCCTATGATTTGTCATGGGTCTCACAAATATATCCCCGATCGAGCGCGACAACAAGCGGAACAGTAGACCCACATTGGGAACATTCCAATTGGACGTCGACCGAGACGGAAGCGGACGCGCCCCCGTCGACGCGACCCTTCGATCCTAAGGACGAAACCGCTTCCGAGATTTTCGTGACCGCTTGCGACCGAGCGATTTCGATGCTGTTACGTTCCCAATCGGTCTCGGCTTTCCGTACTTTCTCGCCACCGAGACAATTGGTTAGATGCACCCGCATTGAACTCCAGGAAACCATATCAGTTCGAATCGCGTCAGCGTCTATACCGTCCGTCGCCAGTTCGTCAGAAAGTTCTAACCGTTCGAGGTCGTCGTCCCCCACAAGGATATCGTATTCGGCAGCGAGTTGGGTATCACTGGTCCTTCGGCCGTGTTTTTCGTAGGTCTGTTTCAGGAGTCGACGGTTAAACCAGTCTGTGAGCGTCCGATAGCCGTGTTCCCGTAACCCTTCGCGTCCTTTCCACCGCGCTAATAGCGTCTCGTCGATCGAATCAAACGTCGGTGACGTTCCACGGACCCCATATTGGGCCGAGACTCGTCCGACTTTACAACAACTGTCCTGTGACATGGTTTGGCTGCATAGTAGTTTGGTGGACTGCGTATCGCAGGGCGACATGTAATATACAACCTTAGGGTGTATTAAATCTGTGGGCTTCACATAGTCCGAAAGTTTGGGGTGCAGGAAAACGTGGAGTGATTACAAATGTTACACCACAACACAAAGGAGAAACACATTTTGTGGAAAAGGCAGTTAGGAGAGTCTAATCGACTCTATAGTCGCTCCCAAAGTTCCTGACTTGCCTCACCAACTGCCCGAAGGTCAGCGTCTGAAACTCCCGTCACTCCATTGCCTTCCTCGTAGACGACCTCGCCATCAATGACTGTCTTGGTAACGTCTTTCTCGCTGGCTGCGTTCACGACGTAGTACGCAACACTCTCCGGAAGGACCGGGTTTGGCCCTAGATCCAAGACAGTGAAATCGCCCCGCTTTCCGGTCTCTATACTCCCAACCTCGTCCTCCATCCCAAGCACCGTGGCGCTCCCGATGGTTGCCCATTCCAGAGCCTTTGCCGCGTCAAACCCGCTCGGGTTTTTGTTCTTGAGTTTATGAATTCCGACCGCGGACCGCATGGTCTCGAACATGTCCGGGTCCCATCCGTCGTCTCCGATACCGATCGTCAGCCCCTTTTCCTCCATCGTTTCGACGTCAGCGATGCCGACAGCGTTGTTCGTGTTGGAATAGGGGTTGTGGGCGAGACGAACATCGTTCTCCGCAAGAACCTCGATTTCTTCCTCCGTGGCGTGAACCCCGTGGGCAGCGATGACATCGGCGTCGAAAAAGCCCATATCATCCAGAGCGTGCACTGGCCGTTTTCCGTGGTTTTTGATCGATTCGTGGACATCAACGAGCCCTTCCTCCAGGTGCAACTGAATCGGTCGGTCATCACGAACTGCCCGGTCAACGGTGTCCTCGACCGTCTTCTCGGTGTTCGTGAACAACGTGTGGAGACAGTAGTGGCCCTCGATATTCTCGTACTCGGATTCTTTCTTGTTAATGAAGCGGTCGTTTTCGTCGATTCCCTCGGTCGCCTCCTCGACGGAGTTTCGAGCGGTTGCCTCGAAAGACAGCATCGCTCGGATCGGGGTTTGGCTTACGCCCTCGGCAACGGCTTCAAGACCCCCTGGAAGCGTGTTTGGCCCTGAATAGTTGTCACAGAACGTTGTTACGCCGCCCTCCAGCATCTCCTTGACAGATCCGACGGCCGAGAGGCGGGCATCCTGCATGGTGAACGCTTCGTCCACTCGCCACCAGATATCCGTGAGGTTCTCATAGAAGCTCTGTGGATTGACATCCAAGGGTGCCCCACGGATGGGAAGTGAGTACATATGGGTGTGACTGTTCACCAACCCGGGGATTACGACTTCATCCGACGCGTCAACGACATCGTCTCCGGAGACGAACCCATCGTTGATTTCGACGATTTCACCGTCTTCAACCACAACGTGAACGTCTTCCAGTACGTCAGACGTTTCGTTCATCGTCACCAGTATACCTGCGTTTAGCTCCATACAAAAACTGATACAGCGGGTCTTTTATAAATGTATTTGGTTTGAATGCGAATCGGTCGCATATGTCGGTCCCCGTCCCGCAGTTCAGCGAATCCCAGAACGATTTGCACACGGTTCAGAAGAAGTTCGGTAAGGAGGCTGATTGCAGTCCAACTTCGTTTCGGGCACACTTTTGGGCACGCGCAACCGTGGGTATCATATGGTAGACATCCTCATCAAAAACGTATCGATCGTCCGACCGAGAGGTGTGGAAACCGGATCGATAGCGGTCGAGGACGGTGAATTCGTGGCGGTCGCCCCCGACGTCGATGTCGACCCGTCCGACGCCATCCGAACGATCGACGGGGAGGGACGCTATGCGCTTCCAGGGGTCGTCGACGTGCACAATCACATGCACGACGAGGGACTCTTTCCGGAGGGGATCGACTTCGAGTCACAGAGTGAGAGTGCTCTCGCAGGCGGCGTTACCTCGGTCGTCATGCTGCCCACTCAGACGCCAAAGGATACGCCCAAAAAGATACGACGATGGCGGGAAACACTGAGTGATCTCGCGCACATCGATTACGGCCTGATCGCCGGGAACATTCAGGATCCAGGGATCGACGTGGATGGAATTATGGCCGAGGGCGTTCCCGATTTCAAGACGTTCACCGCCGAACCCTACCAAATGGACGACGGCGGAATCGTCGAACTGATGGAAAAGGTCGGTGAGGCCGGCGGCAAAGTGCGAGTTCACAGCGAAAATCAGGGGATCCTCGACCATGCTCGGGAAGACATCGATTCGAATGATCCGGCCGTATATCCGAAAACGGGTCCGCTCGAGGCCGAACTCGACGCAGTTAGCCGAATCGGGTTCTTCGGCGAGTACACGGGATGTCCGGTGCACCCCGTGCACATTTCGAGTGGATCCGGTGTCCGTGAGGCAGCTCGATTCAAAAGTCGGGCAAAGACACCGATCACGATCGAGACCTGCCCGCATTACCTGGCCTTCTCGGAGACGGACGCAGCCGACCTTGGTCCATTCCTCAAGGTGAATCCCGGCCTCAAATCCGAGGCGGAAGTCGAGCGGCTCTGGACGGCAGTTGAAGACGGGACGGTGGACCTGCTGGCCAGCGAACACTTCCCGACCTATAAAAAAGAACGGGAGAAAGGCTGGGACGACATCTGGGAGCCGTACGCTGGCCTTCCGGGCATCGAGACCATGCTTGAATTCCTGATCAGCGACGGGGTCCACGAGGACCGGATCACCTGGGAGCGACTGGTCGAACTCGTGTCCGCTCGCCCGGCTCGTGAAGCGGGAATTTACCCACGGAAGGGCACGATACGAGTCGGTTCCGACGCCGACCTCGTCCTGATCGGAACCGAAGATTACACCGTTTCGGCCGACGACCTGGCCTTCAATGGCGGCTGGACACCATACGAAGGCATGGAGTGGTCGGCGAAAGTCGACACCGTCATTTTCGATGGGGAGATCGCAGCCGAGGACCACGACGTCTATTCAGAACCGGGGAGTGGCGAGTTTATTCCCCGTGGCCCGAAAGCCGACCGCACATAAAGTTTAGAGATCGCTTTTGACGTCGATATCTCGAAGCACTCCCGGATCGTCAGTCTCCAAAACGACCAGGTCGGACCTCGATCGAAGCACTGGCCGACCCCCTGTGTCTCCTGTGACCGCCGAAAGTGCCTCATACGTGTCGCTGCCGAACAGTGTTGGATTGCCACGTTTGCCCTCGTAGGCCGGAGCGATGATCTCGCCGTTGTTTTCCAGATACCCTTGAACGACTACATCGATCGTATCTGCATCCACGAAGGGCATGTCTCCCAGTCCGTAGACGATGGCGTCCCAACCTCGTTCGCGAGCCACTTCGACGCCCTGTCGAAGGGAGGTGCTTTGACCGTCCTCGTACGCCTCGTTCATGATGACCGTGACCTCAAGGTCGGAAACCGCCGCCCTGACTTCTTCAGCTTTATGGCCAACCACCAGAACTGTCTCTTCCAAACAACTCGCGACGAAGGGTGCAACAGCGCGGCGAATCAATGGTTCCCCCTCGACGGTGTCGAGCAGTTTGTAGGTCCCTTCGTATCGTTCGCCTTTCCCCGCAGCCAGAATGGCCCCACCAACAGCAGTCTGTGGCCCCGGATGGTCACGATTGAGGTCACTTGCTTTGATCGTCGTCGACTCTTGTTGTCCCCCATCGGCAATCGTTTTGCTGTCGTCTTTCGCCCCCGCCAACCTTTGGGTTCGCGCCTGGGATTGCATCTTCATTCGAGGCTATCATAGGGAACGACCGTAACTTGTTCCCCTGCCGAGATAGGCTTTGAAGCGAGGAGAGCCCCATCAGCCCGAGCCACTCGCGTGACCGCCGACAGCGCACTCGATTTGAAGACGTTTCCATAAATCGGCATTTCCGAGGCCTCATGTCCGAGCGGAATCACCTCGTCGTCCTTTATCGTGGCCGGGATTGCATAGGTGAAATCAGGCTTGGGAACACCGACGTCTACTGGACAAACGCCTTGGACCCTCGGCAACTGCGATTTGCCAGTGAAAAACGGGCGCAATAGGAAGGCCGTGATCGTATAGGCGGCAAATGGTTTTCCCGGAATCGCGAACGCGGCAGCCGAATCCAAGCTCGCAATCCCGAGGGACTTGCCAGGGCGAAATTGGACCCCGTGAAATCGGACCTCTCCCTGGTTTTCGAGCGCATTGAGCACGTAATCCTTCACTCCGCGACTCGTACCCCCCGTGGTTACAATCACGTCATAGGCTGCCTCTAGCGCTCCAATCGTGTCTTCGACAACTTGGGGGTCGTCCCGAACCGCTCCCTCGTAGGTGGTTTCCGCTCCCCACGACCTGAATAGTTCGAGCAGCATATTTGAATCGCGGTCCATCGAAGGATCCTCGTGGATCTCGGTCCCTGTAGCAAGGACGCCGACCGCTAAGGGGCGGTAGACAGGAATGGCATCAAAACCGAGGTCATCGAGAAGGACAGCGTCCCGAGCAGCGAGTCGGTCCCCCTGCTCGTATATTCGATCACCTTTGGTAACGTTGCTCCCCTGTCGGTACGTGTATTCGCCAAGTTCGACATCGGGACCGTGTAGCTTGCCGTCCTGGAGAACTGCATCTTCGGAGGGAATGACCGCATTCGTCGTTTCGGGAAGTGGACCGCCGGTGGTAATTCGGACCGCTTTCTTTGCCGGGACGGACCGTTGCTCGTCCTCCGGAAAGACGTCTTCACCCACCGCCATTGGATAGTCCGCCGTCGAGTCGACGGCGTATCCGTCCATCATCGATCGGTCATAAGCCGGTCGGTCAGCGGTCGCAATGACCTCTTCAGCGACAGTCCGATGTTTGATGCCCGCTCCAGGTTTCACTCGTTCGACATCGAGAGTGGGAACCAATTCGTCACGGAGCGCTTCGATTTGCTCGATTGCTGCCGCCCTCGTTACGGAGGTCTGATACCCGCCAGCCATACTTCTACCAAATCAGGCAGCCGTCAAACACCTTTTCCCCGGGAGGCACGAGACGGCAAATTTAGGTCCCGGGGGAAGCAAGCAATTTCCATGGGAATGGAGCATGTCGAAGCATATCGGTGCATCGAGTGCGGCGAGGAATACGAGCCAGACGGAATTATGTACACGTGTCCAAACCACGATAACCCAATGGATGGTCTCCTCGACGTGGTCTACGACTACGACGCCATCGCTGAGGACTTCGACGGCAAAGCAGACGGCGACATTCCGGACCTCTGGAAGTACCGGCCGTTCCTCCCGATCGCAGAGGACGCTGAACCCGTAACCCTGGGCGAGGGTGGCACCGACCTGATCGAGGCCCCGCAATTGAGTGAGGAACTGGGCGTCGAAATCAGCGTGAAAGACGACAGTCGCAATCCAACGGCAAGCTTCAAGGACCGTGCGACAACTGTCTCGGTGACGAAGGCCAAACACCACGACCACGACGTCGTGACCTGTGCATCGACAGGCAACGCCGCAGCCTCACTGGCCGGATATGCCGCCCGTGGGGGCCTAAAGGCCCGTATCTTCGTGCCCGAATCAGCGCCGGAGGGCAAACTCGCTCAGCCGCTCGTGTACGGCGCCGACGTGATTCAGGTCGAAGGAACGTACCCCGAAGCTGGCCAACTCAGCTTGGAAGTCACGGAGAAGTACGGCTGGTACAACCGCAACGCGGCGTTCAACCCGTTTCAGGTCGAGGGCAAGCGAACTGCCGGCCTCGAAATCGCCGAACAGACCCAGGGCGACGTTCCGGACTGGGTTGTCGTCTCGGTCGGTGACGGCTGCACTATCGCCGGCGTCTGGAAGGGGCTCAAGGAGTTCGAAAAACTCGGCTACATCAACGAGACCCCGAAGATGCTCGGCGTCCAGGCAGAGGGCGCTCCGGTCATCCATGAAGGTTTCCACGGCGAGGAGAGCCTCGACGAGAAGGCAAAAACTCTCGCCGACAGTATCGCGGTCGCGGCACCGGCCAACCTGAAAAAGGCCGTCAACGCGATGGAAGAAAGTGACGGCAATTCGGTGGCCGTCTCGGACGAGGAGATTCTAAAGGGCGAGCTCAAGCTCGGGAGCAGCGAGGGGCTTTTCGTCGAGCCGGCAGCCGCTGCGGTTGTGGCGGGCGTGGAGAAGGCCATCGAGAAAGACGTCATTGAAAAGGGGGAGTCCGCAGTGGTCGTCTCCAGTGGCTACGGTCTCAAAGATCTCGAGAACGCGAAAAAGGCAGGTCGGGACCCGTACTCCCTGCCGCCGGAAATCGAAGAGATCGACGCGGTCTTCGGAGAATAGCGACGGACTGAGTGGGTTTTGATTCCTCGCACTGTATTGGTGACCCGCAAGGGTATTTTCGTTCAAAGCGGTCCAATTTGGCCAGATGGCACTGGCTCTTTTGTTCCTGAATACTGAAATCGAGGAATCAGTCCGTCCGAAACCGTAGGGGGAAGATAACTCCGTTACTCGATCATCAGCCAGCTGTCCTGGTGCTTGTCCAGAAGCTCCTCTGACCGCTCGTCAATCGGGTGTTCGCGGTCCGGAACGTCGACTTCGTAATCCTCCTCGAACAGCCGGGTAGAGAAGTATCGTTCGCCAACGTCGCAGACCACTGTGACGACCGAATCAACTTCGTCTCGCTGTTCGAGGACCTTCTTCGCTCCCGCCAGGTTGGCCCCGCTGGAGATGCCGGCAAAGATACCTTCGTTCTTCGGGTACCAGTCGGCCATTTCGAGGGCTTCCTCACTTTCGACGCGAACAACACCCTCGAACAGGGCCGGGTCGAGGTTCTTTGGGATGAAGCCATCGCCGATTCCTTCAATCTCGTGAGCCCCCCATTCGCCTTCAGCAAGCAGCGGAGCCTCGTACGGCTCAAGCGGGTAAATCTCCGTGGCATCCTCGCCGTATTCCTCGACGATGTGCTTGGCGATGCCAGTGATCGTCCCACCGGTGCCCTGGCCGTGAACGACTGCATCCGGCGCGCCACCGAGCTGGTCGGTGATCTCCGGGCCCGTGGTCTTCTTGTGGGCAGCGATGTTGTCCTCGTTCGAGAACTGATCAGGGAACCAGTACTTGCCGGGGTTCTCCTCGATCATCTCTTCGGCCTTGTCCTGCGCGAGGTCGACGTCTGACTCGGCGCCCGGCGTCTCGATAAGATTGCCACCGTAGACACGGATCAGCTTCTTGCGCTCCTCGCTCATGCCCTCGGGCATGACGATGTTGACGTCATAGCCCAGGCGAGTGCCGACGAACGTGCAGGCGATGCCCGCATTGCCGGTGGAGGTCTCGAGGATTTCCTTGTCGTCGGTAAGGTCACCGCGCTTCTCTGCCTGCGTGATCATCTCGTAGTAAACCCGGTCCTTCAGGCTGTTGGAGGGGTTGAACGATTCCCACTTGGCGTAAATCGTCCCGTCGAGACCTTCACTGGCGGTGGTCAGTTCGACGAGCGGCGTGTTGCCGATAGTTTCGAAGACGTCGGACGCAGTACTGCTGTTACGGTCCCAGTTAGGAGCCATGATAATTTGTAATAGGGGGTGGCACTTATAACTTGAGTAATTCGACCGCGAGCGGCCCTGAAAGGGTCATGTGACCATGGCTCAAGACTTGGGGAGACCAGTAGCTCCGACCATAAAACGGAAAATACCCGCCTCGCCGATGACGAAACCTTACAGGTAACCGTCGGCCAACTCGTCGACCAGCAGTTCGACATCGTCACCGAGCTGGTAAATGATCGGGGCGTCGGCTCCGGACTCGACGTAGCCGGCGACCTGCTCGCGGACTTGCTCGGGCGTGCCACTTGCGGTCAGCTTGCGGACGACATCGTCCGGAACGAGTTCCATGCCCGTCTGAATGTCCTCGTGGTCGGCCGGCCAGCCACCAATGGCATCCCCGACGTCGTCGATGAGGTCCTGGCTGACACCGCTTGCTTTCATGATGTGGGGCTGCTGGCCCAGGTACTGCGTGATAAGCTCCCGGGCGTCGTCGAGGGCCTTCTGCTCATCGTGGTCCATGGAGGCGACAACCAGTTGGGGTCGGTCGATGTCGTCGAGGTCGCGGCCAGCGCGTTCCGCACCGGTCTCGATAGCGTCGATGGCCCTGTCGTTGTATTCCGGGCTGACGAGATAGTTCATGACGACACCGTCAGCGTACTCGCCGGACATTTCCAGGGCCTGGAAGCCAGTCGCGCCGACGTAGACATCGACCGTGCGCGGCCCGGAGTCACCGTGGACGACGTCTAGTTCGACATCCTCCAGGTCGACGAACTCGCCATCATAGGTGACGTTCTCCATGTCCAGAAGCTGGTGGAGCGCTTCGACCCATTCGCGCATCGCCAGGAGTGGTTTCTCACGGTTGCAGCCAACTTTCGAGGCGAGGGGTTCCCACCAGGCACCAATGCCGAGTTCGATTCGATCGGGGCCAGCAAGTTCCTCGAGCGTACTCGCCGTTTGAGCTGTCAAGGCGACGTTCCGCGTCCATACATTAATGACTCCTGTCCCGAGTTTGATTTCGTCCGTCGCAGATGCATACGCTCCAAGCGGCGAAATAGCGTCCCGTGCGAGCCGTGATTCAGCCTGCCAAATCTCGTCGAAGCCTTGCTCCTCTGCGTATTGGGCGAGCTCGACGTTTCGGTCCAGTGGGCGCTTGTCTTGCAGATACAGTCCAATACGATCTCCGCGTGTACTTCCGCTCATGATACCATTATTTTATAATTTGGGTTTTACCAAAAAGGTATGGGTATGGTCCGGACCTCCAATATGAGTTGAGCAGCTAACAGTGTTAGGCAGACTATCTACTCACCAAAAATTGGTCTCAAGGGGCAGTTACGCATCGTCGGGACTTGGCACAAGGTTTATTTCTCGGTTGCGTCTTGTTTCAGATGCCAAGTCGAATTGGCGGTTTGATCGACACATGAAAACAGACCTACGCGGCAAGGACATGGTAACGGTACAGGAATGGACTAAAGAAGAACTTGAATCTACTCTCGACGTGGCCGATGAATTCAAACAGGAGTGGGCCAAGGAGCGTTGGGATCACTACGACGCGCTCACGGGACGGTCCCTGTTCATGCTTTTCTACAATACGAGTACCCGCACGCGGAACTCCTTCGAGGCGGGGATCAATCAGCTCGGTGGATACCCGCATATCATGACCCCCGATCAGCTCCAGTTGGAGCACGGGGAGTCTGCCCGGGCGACCTCAAAGATTCTCTCCCGATACGGTCACGGGTTCGCTGTCCGCGTCTTAGGTGCAGCCGTGGACTTCGAATACCCGAAAGGAACCGAGATCGTCCGCGAATACCAAGATGGTTCGGACGTGCCGATTTACAATATGCAGTGTGACAAGTACCACCCCTTCCAGACAATGGCCGACCTCCAGACGGTCCGGGAGAAGAAAAAACAGATCGAGGACCTAAACTTCACAATCTCCTATGCGTACGCACCGGAAGTTCGACGGCCCGCTAGCGTGCCTCATTCCTCGATCCTCGGCTTTTCAAAAATGGGAGCCAACGTTACGCTGGCACACCCTGAAGGTGTGGAACTAGACCCCGAAATCGTCGACCAGGCCGAGTCAAACTCCAAGAAGATGGGCGGCGACTTCGACATCGTTCACGACATGGAGGAGGGATTCAAGGACGCCGACGTCGTCTATCCAAAACACTGGGTGTCGACCAAAGTCGGCGAGCGCGGAGTTGAGGAGGAAAAGGAGATCCACGATCAGAATACGCACTGGATGGCCGACGAAGAGATGATGTCAAACGCGAAAGACAACGCCATCTACATGCACCCGCTACCCGCAAAGCGGGGGTACGAGGCGACCGAAGAGGTCATGGAAGGCCCACAGAGTGTGATCTACGACCAGGCAGAGAACCGACTGCACGCACAGAAGGGCGTCATGGCACTCACCATGGGCGGCAGAGGATTCTGAGTACATGACTGACGCTGAGGGTTCTGAGGAGTTACTCGCTCCCCTGCCACCATCCGAACCCAACCCGGAATTCGACCTGGACGAGGAAGCGCCGGACTTCTGGGAGTTGGATAGGGACAAACCAATCTGTATGGTCGCGCTCGGCGGAAACGCCCTGGCGCCCCCTGACAGCGATGGGACCTTTGGCGAACAGATGTCGGCTGTCAAAAACACGGCTGAACAAGTTGTCGACATCATGAAGGCCGGTTTCAAGGTCGTGTTAACCCACGGGAACGGACCACAGGTCGGCGCGCTACTGCTCCAACAGGAGCAAGGTGATCCACCCGCCCAGCCCCTAGAGGTTTGTGGCGCTATGTCACAGGGCCAGATCGGGTACATGTTCTCCCAACAGATGTATCGGCAATTAGAGAACCGCTGGAAGCACGTTCCAGTGGCGTCAATCATCACCCAAACAATTATCGACCCAGACGATCCGGCATTCAATGACCCGACAAAGCCTGTCGGACCATTTTACCCCGAAGCAAAGGTCAATGAGCTCCAGGATTCGGGGATGAATATCAAGAAAGTCAGAGATACGGGCGAGAAGGACTACCGTCGTGTGGTTCCGTCTCCTGAACCAAAAGGGATCGTCGAAGAGACGCCGGTCAAGCGATTAATCGGAAAGCGCGACCTCGTTATTTGCGGTGGTGGCGGTGGCGTCCCCGTCTCACGAAAGGAGGGGTATATCGATGGCCACGACGCAGTTGTTGATAAGGACCTCCTTGCAAACGTGATCGGCCACCGACTTGACGCGGATTATCTCCTTATCATTACCGACGTGGATGGCGTCTACCGGAACTTCGGGACAGACGACGAAGAGTTCCTTGATGAGATCAGCGTCAACGAACTCAAAGAACTCCATGCGTCGGGTGCCTTCCCGGAGGGTAGTATGGGGCCGAAAGTCGAGGCCGCCTGCCGCTTCGTGGGAGCGAATTCGACACGTGACCGAGAGGCGATTATCACATCGCTAGACAATGCGATGGATTCGCTCACTGAAGACGCCGGAACCCACGTCGTCGAGTCATAAATTCGTACTCGGTCGTTACTCTTCGTCTTCTCGGATATTTTCTTTGCTGAGATTTTCAAGAACAGTGCCAAATACGTTGGGAGACTTGTCGCTATATCAATACAATGCAGAACAATTATACGCCATGCTAACGTATCACCAGAAGATGCCAACTAGGTCCAACTCTACGGTTGATGTCGGAATTGAAGACCCGCAAAACAAATCCCGAACCGCCCTTGATGTGGATCCGGACATCTGGGCATATGCCAAAAGTGAGGATATGGGCACGGAATGGGCGGTCGAACGAACCGATGAAACCATTGTGATGGTCGAAACATACCGCTTGAAAGGTGAAAGCGTCGAATGCGATGGGGAACCGATCGCATTTGATGTCGAGCAAGGGCAGTCGACTGAGGACTGGGCCCACCATTATGCAAGTCGGAATCCAGAAGGAAAGGTCGAGAAGGCCCGCCAATATTTCGACGGCTAACGAGTTCGAATCCTACTATTGATGGGGCCGAGCCCGCGGGCTGAAAGAAGCTCCACGTCCGATACTCAGTCCGAAGCAAGAAGCGAGTCAACCAGAATAGCCAATTTTGATCGTTGTTCCACATGTCGAGAGAACGAGCCTACGGCAACGAGCGAAAGCCATGTCGAACAGAAGGGTGTGGTAAAAGGGGCGTGAGTAATATGCTCCGGGCTTGACCCCGGGGCAGTTCACAGGAAGGTCTTGACCTCGGTTTCGAAGACCAGATCAACCAGCTCGCCATACGTGATCGGTTCGATTTCAGGTGGGAGGGTGACTCCACGAACTTCGGTGTCCCGTTCCACCGCGTACACTGTCCCTTCGATGTCTGGGTCGAGAAAGACCCCATCTTGAATCAGAACCACAATGGCCTCTGGGTCACCACGGGCCGTTCGCAACCCAATGTCTTCGTGAGGCTTGTCAACAAGGTATATCATGTTAGAAGGTAAGCACCTCCTCCGCGTCCTGAATTGATTCTGTGACCTCGCTTGCGCTGACGATCACGGTGTCATCCATGATCTCCTGTGAATCGATATTACGGACTTCCATCGCACTCCGGTCTACTAACATTGTTCCGTCGTTGGCTTTGAGGTCTGTGATCTGTGCTGGCATATTTAGTGCTTCTCGGTCCACATCCTCTCGTGCAGCATACACCGCGTCTTCGGCGAAAATGACTGTCACGTCATGATGATCGAATCCAGCTGCAATGCCGCCGGCAGCCCGAAGTCCTTCGGACAGGTGGATCCGGCCATACGGCGCCCGCGTGAGAATCACGGCGACGCTTTTTTTCATTGGACCACCGCCGTCATAGAGAGATCACCCGATCAGCTTCACCAATTATATCAGCAAGGTCCGGGAGCAAACCCACAGTTATCTCATCCGGTATCTGTGATTCGGTATCAACTGATCGGGCGTCAGTACAAAGCCCACAAACGAACATTTCGGCTCCTGAGTCCAGAAGTTCCTGATATAGTTTGGTTGGCATTTTTTGATAAAGGCCATCCGCTGCGGCCTCTTCGAAATGCTGGTCAGTCATCGGGACGTATACACCATCGAGGTATGCAAAAATCGAGACCTCGTGACCCCTTTCAAGGGCTGAACGCCCTATCTCGTAGGCTGTTCGCCACCGTTCAGAATCGAACGGGCTGCCGGTGAGGACGATCCCCAAGTGTGACATCGAATGTATATTCGTTTGTGGTGGTATAAATCATACCAATACCATCAATCAATACCCGTGTTTATCCCCCCATTCACCACGTTTAAGCGAGATTCGAAAGAATTTCACCTTGCCGCCCCTGATGGGAATTAACAAACATGGAAATGGAACTCACGATCAACGGTCATAAACGTTCGCTCAAGTTTGCACGAGGCGATTCGCTGTTAGACCTGCTCAGACGGTACGGGTACACCGGTGCAAAACGGGGTTGTGATACGGGGGACTGTGGCTACTGTACGGTGATCGTCGACGGCGAGGCCGTCCAATCCTGCGTAACGCCGACGAAGACTGTCGAAGGTGCGAGAGTCGAAACTATCGAATCGCTAGGCACACAGGACGACTTGCATCCAGTCCAGGAGGCGTTCGTGGACAATTCGGCCCTCCAGTGTGGGTTCTGTATTCCCGGAATGATCATGAACACAACTGCCGCACTGCGGGAAAACCCGGATCCGTCAAAAGTGGAAGCTAGAAAAGCCATAGAACCCGTCCTTTGTCGCTGTACCGGGCATAAGAAGCCAGTTGAGGCTGTGATGGATGCGGCCGAACGGCTCGAGTCGTCAACTGGCCTCTCTCGGGGTAGCGAGGAAAACATAGTAGAAGCGACAGATATCGGTTCTAAGGGGGCAACCGATGAGTGAGAACCCAAACAAAAACTCCGAGTCAATAACCGCCCAGGTCGAATCCGAGAGTGGATTGCCGGACATCGGAACAGGCGACGAAAACCCGATGGAGTGGAACGAACCGGCAAACAATCGGAAAAAACCGGAGGACCGTGAGTCGATAAATAGCCCAGTAGAAAAGTACGATGCCCGCAAGATCGTCACCGGCGAAGCCAAATATACCGGCGACTTCCGGCGCCAATTCCCGGACCTCGCGGAGGCTGCCGTTGTACGAAGTGACATCGCTCACGGACAAGTCACAAATATCGACACGTCTGCCGCCGAGGAAATGGAGGGTGTGTATGCAATTCTAACGCCAGACAGCGACGTGGTTCCGGATTCTGTGTATACGAGTGCCGGCCAAGGGTATCCGGAACCCACTCCCTGGGACCTGCGAGTGCTACGAGAGAAGGTTCGTATGGTCGGGGATCCGATCGCTGCAGTGGCCGCCACTGATTCCCAGACCGCAGATCGTGCAGCCAGGAAAATCGATGTTGAATACGAGGAACTCGATCCCATCTTGGATTATCGGGTGGCGATGGATCCGGAGTCGCCACAGATCCACGATTCGGACGAAATCGAGAACAAACAACCTGGGGCAAATTACGAGAACAATCGGCAATCAAGTTTTGAGGGCGAAATCGGTGATGTAACAGAGGCCACTGATTCGTCAGAGCACGTTCTGGAAACCGAGTGGGAAACACCCTATCAATCCCACTGTGTCCCAGAGCCTCATACCACGATCGCCAGGCGTGACGAGGACAACCGGTATCACCTGATAACGAGTACACAGGTGCCCTACCATACCCGGCGACAACTCTCTCACTTGTTCGACATCCCGATACGAGATATCCGCGTCGAGAAACCACGAATCGGAGCCGGATTCGGCTCGAAACAGGCGATGGTTATCGAACCGATTACACTGGCACTATCGATCGCAGCCGATCGCCCAGTGATCTACGAGACGACTCGGAAAGAACAGTTCTACGCGATCCGTAGTCGGCACCCAATGCAGATCCGGATGAAAACAGCCGTCAGCGATGAGGGAGCCCTTGAAGCAATGGAAATGGACGTCCTTTCGAATACGGGAGCCTATGGTCCCCATGGAATGACCGTCGCAGGCAACGTGGGCACGAAACCGCTTCCACTCTACCCAAACGTCGATAACGTCCGGTTTGCCGGAGACATCGTTCATACTAATCTGCCGATTGCCGCCGCCCAGCGTGGGTATGGGGCGCCACAGGGACACTTCGCAGTAGAGAGCCACATGGACGAGGTGGCACGAGACCTTGGAATGGACCCCATCGAGTTCCGGCAGCAAAACCATGTCAGGGAAGGCGACCTTGACGAGATTGCTGCAATACTAGCGGACGACGAGAAACACGCCCGTCGCATTCGCTCGTGTGGACTCGATGAGTGTATCCAACGAGGCCGAGAGGCGGTTGGATACGATGACGTCGACCAGCCCGACGACCCAAACCAGAATCGGGGAATCGGAGTCGCGCTCGTGGGACAGGGTAGTGGCGTAGCTGGGGCCGAGCTCGGGGCCGCTCACATAAAGATGAACGAGGATGGCACATTTATTCTGCAAGTGGGTGGCGTCGATACTGGGACTGGCACTGATACAATGGTGAGTCAAATCGCCAGTGAAGTCCTGGGGTGTGCTCCAGGGGACATCGTTGTTCACTCCTCGGATACAGACATCTCCCCCTTTGATTACGGAGCATACGCCTCTTCGACCACCTATATTACCGGTCAATCAGTAAAGAAAGCAGCAGAAAACGCCAAAGAACGGGTGCTCACATGGGCTGCTGGAATGTTGGAGACCTCTCCAGACCGCCTTTCAGTCGGAGGAGGCGATGTCACTGACGAGCAGTCAGGCGACCATGTCTCTCTCGAGGAAATCGGCTACGAATCGATGTACGGCGAAGACGAACGGGAGCATATTATGGGCGAAGCCAGCCATTCGACAGACGAGTCCCCACCACCGTTCGGAGCTCAGTTTGTTGATGTGACCGTCAACGACCAGACCGGCGAGTTCGATATCAACCAACTGGTGTTTGCTGCGGATCTCGGAGTCGCAATTAACCCACCCCTTGCAGAGGGACAAATCGAGGGAGGCCAATCAATGAGCCTCGAACTTGCAACTGGGGCCGGCTACGAGTTCACCGATACAGGTGTTCCGAAAACGATCTCGTACAAACAGTACGGGATGCCGCGGTCTACCGATCATCCCCCGATGGAAACGATTCTCGTCGAAACCCACGAGCCGACGGGACCGTTTGGAGCAAAGTCGATTGCCGAACTCCCAACAAATGGTGTTCCACCAGCTTTGAGCAACGCCATCCGGGACGCAGTTGGGATACGTATTTCAACATTACCGATTACCGCAGAGAAAATTTCGGCCGCGCTCAATCAGTTAGACTGATTTTGAATTCGGGTTTCACGATATTACAGACCTTTTGGACCGGGCTGTTCAAGACCAGGTCAGTTGCTGGGTGAAATGCGTTCGATAAAGTCCGCTTCAAAGGAGGTAACAAGACCAGCTTCGAATCGATTCGTTCGGGAAAATGCCGATTTAAGTGCTCCCTGTGCTAATTCTTGGCTCTCAGGGCCGTCGGCTTTGTTGATCATCGGGATGACTCGTGCAGTTGATGGAGCATCTTTCAAACCGCCAAGGTCGTCCGCGATCACTGCACCGACGATTTCAGGAGTTACTTCTGCGCCCAATTGGATCTCGGCGATATCGGCCACCCGTTCGGGACGATGGACCGCCTCTTCTGAGAGTGTTGTCCCGAATATTTTGGCCGACACGACCGGCACCAAGAGGGTGGTCCGCGATGGAACGACAGGCTCGCCTGCACCTGGGGCCTTGAATTCACGCATTCGTGCACCATCCGCTTTGACGAGAATCCAATCGAGGCGGCCAGACTCGTAGATCGAATCGATCGTCCCCGGATCAAATCCGTTTACCTTTGCGTCGACGCGGGCAGGATTCTCGATTCGCTTGCTCGCAAAGGCGATGGGATCTGCCGCGGTGGCGGTGGCCTCGATCCGATCCGAGATTTCCGCTGGCTTGTCAACGACAATGGTAAAGGCCTCGGGTGGAGGCATGTGCGTTGTCGTTGTATAGCCGACACGGCAGGTTCCCTGACCCTGCTCTGCCAACCGAGCCATCGAGGTTTTCTTTCCACCCGCACCGACAAATGAAACCAGCTCCTGGTCGCCGAGATGGATAGCATGGGCCAGATCCATAACTGAGAGTTGCGCGGACGCGCCTATCAAATTGATGGTCAAAACGGTTTCTAAGGTGCCCGTTTGGGACGTGAAAATCACTCCCGTCAAGGTTATGCGTAAAAAACGCAAAGATGGAGTCGATGAACCAGGAAATCGACGTCACGGGTGAGATCTGTCCGCGCCCGGCACTGATCGTCCGAGACAACCTCGAGGAAATGGAGCCCGGGGAAAGCCTCCTCGTGACGGCCGATTATCCGCCCGCCCGGGACAACATCGAGCGAACCTGCCAGAAACACGGGTACGAAACCGCTGAAGCAGAGTCAGGTGATGGGGACCTGTTCACGCTGCGCATCGTTGTACCGGACGAGGCGAAAGGCCCAGTAATGGACTCCTAAAAATGGGCCGTTCTGTAGCCGAAAGAGACCGCGAAAAACCGCCCGTCGCGCTTACTGAGTATGCCGACCTTCACGGCTGTTCCTGCAAGCTCGGACAGAGCGACCTGGTGGGACTGCTCGAAAAGACAGGCCTGAATACGGATCGGGACGAACTGGTGTTCGGGGTCGGCGAGGACGCGGCCGCCCGAAAGGTGACCGACGACCTGGCTATCGTTTCGACGATTGATTACTTCACCCCAATCATCGATGATCCCTACGAGTATGGGCGTGTGGCGGTCACCAATGCCGCCAGCGACGCCTATGCAAAGGGGGCCACAGAACAACTATCGTTCATGGTCGTGCTTGGTGTTCCAAAAGAGATTACCGAGTACGCTATCAACATTCTCTCTGGAATCGTCGACGCTGTTGCCGACATGGAGGGAGTCGTCGTCGGGGGGCACACGGTCATCAACCCGTGGCCACTTGCCGGGGCTGCCGTCAATGCCGTCGCAACACCAGAGTCCCTCGTGACGACCCGGGAGGCGTCGCCAGGCAACGTCCTGTATCTCACGAAACCGCTCGGCACCCAGCCAGCGATGGGCGCCTTGCGGGTAAAAGATGGCGAGTTCGGAGACCAGGTGCAGGAGGCGACGGATCGTGACATCGAAGCGATCGGCGCAGACGCCCTCAAGTGGATGGAGACGCCCAATCGCGACGCAGCCAAAGCGTTCGAATCCGCCCCGGTCACCGCCTCGACCGACATCACCGGCTTCGGATTACGAGGTCAGTCCAAACAGGTCGCCAATAACTCCGGTGTCGGACTGGAAATCACCCATATCCCAGTCGTCGGGGGCACGGCCCCGCTCTCCAAAATGTTCGGCTATGGTTTGCTCGACGGCGACAGCGCCGAAACCAGTGGCGGGCTGCTCATGGCTGTCGAATCAGACGGTGCCGCCGATTTGGAGGCCGAACTAGAGGCCAGAGACGTCTTCTACCGTGAAGTCGGTCGTGTGGTACCGGGTGAGGGTGTCACCATCGACGACCCGACAATAGAAGAAATTTAATTCGGACGGTCGAATTAGGAGAGACGCAGCACTGCTTCTAGGACCCCGCCCCCAAGATCCAGAGCCTTATCCGAGATCTTTCCTGGATCAACATCTTGTCCTCGCGGATCGACGTCGCCCATTTTAGCGCCTTTCTCTACGGAGACGTCTTCGTGGACCAGCCCGCGGACGATACCATCGATCTCGGTCTCAACCGGATCATCCCCTACGAATCCGATTGTGTCGCCGGCCTCAACAATGTCTCCAATAGCGACCTCAGTCTCCCAGGTCCCAGCTGTCGGGGATCGAAGCACGCGTTCGTGGGTAAAGCCCCGCCGTTCGCCAGGCTCGCCGTTGTACTCGGTCGCAGTGCCCTCATAATAGACCCGACCGAGTTCGTGACCCCGATCTGTTTCGACGACCGCGTCTACATCCCCATCGGCCTCAAAGCCAGGGCCGAGGCCAATAACTATGTCCGCGTCGTCCCGTCGCGTTCCCGTGTCGAATTTGCCTTTCGCCATGATCGCGTCGATTAGGATGGCGGCGTCGAGTTCCGTAGCGATTTCGGCGTCAGGGTCCTGCAGAACAGCTACTTCGTCGTCACGCAGCCCCCTGACGGCATCATCGGCATTCTCGACGAGCCGACCAACGGTCCCCTCGATTTCAACTTCGTCCTCGTAAGCGGCTTCAGCGAATGCCACGGCCCGACGGACGGCCGTCGGTCGTTCAACATCGGTAATAACGACCGGGTATCCGGCTTGATGGAGCCGGTATGCGACCCCCGTCCCGAGGTCACCACCACCCCGAACCACCGCCAGATCGTCGAGCGAAAACGCATCCTCACGGGTGGCGGACGCATTGTAGAAGTCAGCCTGGACCTCGGAGAGAATGGCGAGTGCCAGGGCCTCAGGTGAGCTTCCCCCCAGGTCTAACCCGACCGGCGCACGGATACCAGCGAGTTCTGCCTCACCGTATCCCTTCTCACGCAACCCATCGAGGACGTGTTCAGTTTTCGTTTCGCTGGCCACAAGACCGGTGTAACCTGCGCCCCCATCAAGCGCCGCCTGGACGGCATTGCGGTCGTAGGCGTTGCTCCGCGTGGCGACGACAACAGCAGATTCCCGGGTGATAGGCTGTTTAATCAGGTCGTCGTAGTAATCCCCGTTGATCACCTCGACGCCGTCAGGGAAACGGGATAGGTCGGTAAACTCCTCCCGATCGTCGATTACGACTACCTCGTACTCCATCACTTGGGCCATCTCTGCGAGCGCCTCGCCGATGTGTCCCCCACCGGCGATGAACAGCCTTCGTTGTCCCCGAACCAGATCGATGAAAACATCCATCGACCCGCCACAAACCATCCCTGTGTTTCCCTCCGGTCGAAGGTCGTAGGTACGAGTCCCCGGTTCGGCTTCCCCGGTCAGAATTTCCCTGGCGCTTTCAACGGCCAATGATTCGACCGTCCCACCCCCGATAGTCCCAACCGCCTCATCAGGTGAGACGGCCATTCGCGCCCCGATCTCCCGTGGTGCGCTTCCTTCCTTGTCGACGATAGTGAGGACCGCGACGGGCTCCCCCTTTGCCACAAGGTCCTCGATCTCGGCAAATACTGTCATATGTTCATATTGTATCAGCGACAAAAATAGTTTCTGGGATCGGCAGCCGATTCCAAGTTCGTAAGGAACAACATAATGACTTTAAGAAATGCGGCAAGATTATATACCGTCTTGGGGTCACCCCAGTGCCATTTCCATGGAGATAGAACTCACAATAAACGGTGGGCAACGGACGGTAGAGGTGTCGAAAACCGAGTCCTTGCTCGACGTGCTTCGGCGGATCGGCTATACAGGGACGAACAAGTCTTGTGATACCGGAAGTTGCGGGATGTGCCGCGTTCTCGTCGATGGAGAAATCCGTGAATCCTGTGTCACGCCGGCTGTGCAAGCGGATGGTTTTGATGTCGAAACAATCGAAAGCCTCGGGAGCCAGGATGACCTGCACCCAGTCCAGCAGGCGTTCATCGATAACTCGGCAACCCAGTGTGGGTTTTGTACCCCCGGCATGTTAATGACTGCCATCAGCTTCCTTCGGGAGAACCCAGATCCAACCAAATCTGAAGTGCAGGAAGCCCTTGACGGCGTTTTATGCCGGTGCACGGGATATAAGAAGAATGTTGAGGCCGTCCTCGACGCGGCCGAACGGATGCAGGGAAAAAAAGTCGCCTCGGACGGCGGCGCAATCGACCCGAACACGGACGAGCTTTAATCCAATGAGTCAGAAACCCGCCCCAAAACCTGACACGGAGGAATCGTCGTCGACCGAAAGCGAACAGTCGGATACTACCGTGCCGGACTTTGACGTCGTCTCAAGTGACGATCCAAAAATGGATGCGAAAAAGTTCGTCACAGGAGATGTCAAGTACACCGCCGATTACGAGTACGAGTTCCAGGACATCGCTTCGGGCAAGATCGTTCGCTCCGAGATCGCCCATGGGTATGTGAAGGCCATGGATACGAGCTCCGCCGAAGAAATGGATGGCGTTTATGCAGTGCTGACACCCTGGAGTGAGGAGATACCGGATGAAAAATACACCTCTGCAGGGCAGTCCTATATGGAGCCGTCCCCGTACGACATGAAGGCCCTTCGGGAGAAGGTTCGGTATGTGGGTGATCCAATCGCAGCAGTAGCAGCAAAAGACCAAGAAACTGCGGACCGGGCCGCTCGTCAGATCAACGTCGAATACAAGGAACTCGAACCGCTTTTGGACTTCGAGAAGGCGATGGACGAGGACGCCCCACAGCTCTTCGATCCTGAGGAGGTCGAAAACAAACAGCCAGGCGCGGATTACGACCAGAACCTGGAAATGCACCTCGAGGGCGAAATTGGGGACGTCGAAGCCGCCTTCGAAGAGGCCGAGGAACGGGACGACATGGTCGTCATCGAGGACAAGTACGAAACGCAGTACCAGTCCCACGGCCTTCCAGAAGTTCACACGACCATCATCTATCGGAACGAAGACAACCGATATCACGTCATCACGAGCACGCAAGTCCCGAACCACATCCGTCGGATGCTTGCCCAGCTTTACGACGTTGCCATCGGGGATATCAGGGTGACGAAGCCACCAATCGGGTCCGGATTCGGGGGGAAACAGACCTTGTTGCTCGAGCCCGTGGCCTGGGCCCTCCACGAAGCTGCGGAGCGACCGGTGAAAATCGAAGTGAGTCGTCGCGAGGAATTCCAGGCGATGCGGTTCCGCCGCGAAGCCGCCGTAAAAGTCAAAACCGCGGCGACGACTGATGGAGAAATAGTGGCCACCGATTTCCAGGCCCTCGGCAATTCAGGGGCGTACGGTCCCCATGGTCTGACGGTTACCGGCGCAATCGGGACAAAACCACTCCCGATGTATCCAGGGATGCCAAACGTCCGCTTTGAAGCAGACGCGGTGCACACGAACAAGCCGGTTCCGGGAGCCCAACGAGGCTATGGGAACCCTCAGGGGACCTGGGCACTGGAGAGCCATCTCGATGAGGTGGCTCACGCTATCGACATGGACCCCCTGGAGATTAGGGAGAAAAACCACGCTCGCGAAGGGGACGTCGATGAAATCTCAGCGATCACCGGAGGGGAAGGGTCCAAACAGATCATACAGTCCTGTGGTTTCGCTGAAGCGATCGAAAAAGGGAAGAATGCTATCGGATATGACGAGATCGAGCAGCCCGCTGAAGACCACCTATCGCGGGGGATTGGCATGGCCCTGACGAAACAGGGTAGCGGTGTGGCCGGCGACGAGTTGTCCGCCGCCCAAATCAAGATGAACGAGGACGGCACGTTTATCCTCCTTACTGGAGCCGTTGACATCGGGTCGGGAGCCGTCTCCACGATGGCCCGGATCGCCGCTGAGGAGCTTGGGGTAGCGGCAGCGGACATTGTCGTCGAATCCGCCGACACCGACGTGACGCCCCACGATTACGGAACCTACGCTTCCTCCACGACGTACATTAGCGGTAATGCGGTACAGAAAGCTGCCAAGGACGCCAAAGAGACCATCAAGTCCTGGGCTCGCAAGCTCATGGGGGCCCCAGAAGGAAACCTCATCCTCGAAGACTGCGCCGTGGTTAACGAGGGAACCGGAAACAGCGTCACCCTCGAAGAGATCGGCTACGAATCCATTTACGGCGAGGCAGAGCGCGAGCACATCATGGGCCAGGGGAGCTTCTCCACCGACATCTCCCCGTCCCCGTATGGTGCGCAGTTTGTCGACGTCACAGTCAATGAGAAAAACGGCGAGTACGATATCAACAAACTCGTCCAGGCCCTCGATATCGGGACGGCAATCGACCCAGGCATGGTAGAGGGGCAAATCGAAGGGGCTGAAATGATGGCCCTCGAGTATGCGACTCGGGAACTCCTGACATTCGACGATGAAGGTAACCCAGAGGTACAGGGGTACCGAGATTACGGTATGCCACGAGCCTCAGAGATGCCACCAATGGAAACGATCCTCGTCGAACCCCACGATCCAACGGGTCCGTTTGGTGCGAAATCCGCCGGAGAGGTCCCGACGAACCCGCTGCCTCCAGCGTTGGCAAACGCTATCAGAGACGCAGTTGGAGTCCGGATCACTGACCTTCCGATAACCGCTGAAGCGATCAAAGAAAAGCTGGACGCAGCGTAATCAGGGAGTCTATTCCGCGTCGAGTGCGACCGAGATTTTCTCTGCGGTAATGGGCATCTCCGTAATCCGGACGTCGACAGCATCGCGCACAGCGTTGCTCAGCGCCGGTGGCACCGTATTCGTCGGCACTTCTGCAACTGACTTCGCCCCGAACGGGCCCGTCGGTTCATGGGTTTCGACAAGCATAGCGTCGATCGGTGGCGTTTCGGTCGCCGTCGGAAGGTCATACTCGTCGTAATCCGAGACTTCAGCGCGACCCTCGTCGTCGAAGGTCACACCCTCGCCGACAGCCATCTCGAAGCTCATGTGGTTTCCCCCCTCGAGCTGGCCTCTAGCCATCTCGGGATTGATCGCCGTACCACAGTCGACGGCCACTGAAAGTCGGTTGACGTCGAATTCCCCGGTTCTCTCGTCTACGGTCACGTCGACGAACTGCGCCGCGAACGGCGGTGGACTTTCGTCGGTACTGTAACTGGCTTGGCCGAGGATCTGTTCTCTGGTTTCATCGCCGTAGGTCGTCTCGTAGCCAATTTCTTTCAGTGTCGCTGCTTGATCGGTTGTTTCGCTGTAGACCGTTCCGTCTCCCGTTTCCAGGTTCTCGACCGGTTCATCTAGCATCTTTGAACCCCAGGAAAGGAGTTTCTCCCTCGCGTCTTCGGCCGCCTCTTTGACCGCCGACCCGCTGATGTACGTCGTCGAAGACGCGTACGCACCGTAGTCGAATGGCGTGACGTCAGTGTCCGAGGATTCGATGATGATGTCCTCCTCTGCCGCGCCGAGGACCTCAGAGGCGATCTGGATGAGTGCTGTGTCGGCCCCTGTTCCGATATCAACCCCACCGACCTTCAGGTGGAAGGAGCCATCCTCGTTCATCATGAGTTGGGCAGCGCCCAGTTCGTCGCCGGCGACACCGGTACCTTGTGCGGATAGGGCCATACCGATCCCGCGATGGAGGTGATTTTCCTCCGGCTGTTCGACATCGTCCCAGCCGATGGAGTCCATCCCCCGATTGATACAGTCATCGAGACCACACGAGCGGATGCGACGTTTCGCACCTTCGCCCCCCATCATGGCGGCGATCTCGTCAAGGTCCCCGACCTCCATGTAGTTCTGTCGGCGGAACTCGATCGGATCAAGGTCGAGGTCTCGAGCCACTTCATCGAGGTGGCCTTCGATAGCAAGAGTGCCTTGCGGGGCCCCGTAACCTCGCATTGCCCCAGTTTGGGGCGTGTTAGTGTGAACGATTTCGGCCTCGAATCGGGCGTTCGGTACCTTCGAATAAAGCGGCATCGGCTTACTGCCGACGTTCCCCGCAACGGTCATGCCGTGGCTACCGTACGCCCCCGTGTTCGAAAGCGCGTAGAGATCGATGGCCTCTATCGAGCCGTCGTCGGACACGGCCGTCCGAGTCCGGAGGCGCATTGGATGGCGGCTCCGCATGGCCTGGAACTCCTCGTCACGCGATGCCTCATAGATGACCGGACGGTCGGCCGCTCTCGAGAGGGCCAGTGTGACAGGTTCAGTGACCATCGCCTGCTTCCCGCCGAACCCGCCACCGACGCGTGGTTTTTTGACGCGGATGTCCCGGAGCGGAATGTCGAACAGGTGGGCCAACTGACGACGGGTGTGGTTTGGGACCTGTGTGCTCGTAATGAGTACGGTCCGGTCATCCTCGTTTTGGAAGGCCAGGGAGGTGTGTTTCTCGAGTTGGGCGTGGGATTGACGAATCGATTCCCACTCAGTCTCGTGAACGGTAAGAGAGTCGTCCTGGAAGGCAGCGTCCACGTCGCCGATTTCACCTTCGATTTTGGACATCCGGTTCTTGGCGTAATCATGGCCGACGATTTTGTTTTCGACCTCGTCATCCTCGAACAGTCGTGGTGCGTCCTCGGTGAAGGCCTCCTCGGGGTCGAGAACGTAGTCGTACTCCTCATAGCTCACTGAGATAGCTGCTTTGGCGGCCTCTGCAATTTCCCGGTCCTCCGCCGCAACCGCTGCCACGGCGTCGCCGACATATCGAACATGCTCTGTCAGCAGGGTCATGTCCCAGGGACTCGGCTCCGGGTAGGACTGTCCCGCGCTAGTGTACTTCGTATCAGGAACAGCGTCTGAGTCCGGCGTAATCACTGCGTAGACGCCGTCCATTGCGTCCGCCTCTGTTGTATCGATCCCGGTAACTCGCCCGTGAGGGATCTCGCTTCGAACGACGCTTGCGTACGCCAGATCCGAGAACCGATCCGCATAATCGGCGGTGAACTTCGCTTGCCCGGTGACCAGCTTTCGATCGTCGTCCTTCTCGACCGCCGTCGCGATCGAATCCCGTTCTTCCTCCGGAACTTGGTTGTTCGCCGGTTCGTCAATGTCTACTGGAAACGCCTCCGCCTCGTCAGGCGGCGTTTGGGGATCTGCCGATGCGTCCTGTCCAAAGTCGTCAACGCTGTCATTCATGGGTCTCACCTTGGGCCTGCATTTCCGCATCTGAATCGGGGTCTGTCCCCCCGTCGGCCGCGACCTCCTCACGCATCCGCTCGGCGGCGTCGAGGATGGCTTCGACCGGCTTCTGATACCCAGTCTCACGGCAGTAGACGTCGTCAATTGCCTCCCGGACCTCCGCTTCGGTCGGATCCGGATTCTTCTGTAGGAGCGCCTTTGCGCTCATGATGAACCCGCCTGTGGAAAAGCCACTCTGGATGGCGTGGTGATCTACAAACGCCTGCTGGATCGGATGCAAATCCGACTGGGTCCCCAGACTCGCCACAGTCTCGACGTCTGCCCCTGCTGCGTCGACGACGTCGATTCCACAGGCCATCTCCAGTTGGCCGTCGAGGAAGATCTTCGAGATGCCACAGGTACCGCCATCGCAGCCACACTTGATCTCGGTGTAGCCCGCGTTTCGCAACCCGTTTGCCAGATCCTGACCCTCCTCAATAGATACGGTGTCGCCGTTGACAGTAAGATCAACAACCATTCGTTTCCCTCCATCGGGACGGTAGTGGCTCACATACTAACATTGTCGTGTACTATTACCAACGGTCGCAAAGGCAAATCAATTGGGGTTATCCCCCGATTCTCGCCGATTTCTCAAAGGTAGAATTCCGGCCCGATTCACGGATCTCGTTGGCTGTTACTCCGAGTAGTGCTCCACGTGCTCCTCATACTCAATGAAACGTGGTGCGTCCGGATCGAACGGACGTTCCAGTGCTTCAAAGGCCTGCTTTTTGTCCCACGACTGGAGACCACCGATTGCCCCCCGGTCCTCGAGGTCATGATAGTCGAGGACCGGCTCCGCCACCTTCCACATTTCCATGCCAGTTTCGTTGCGCACGATGACGCTTGAGTACTGGTCGCTGGATCCCACTGATCCCACTGTGACGTCGGCGGTATACCCGGTGAAATCCGCGCACTCGTCACACCCTTTGAGCGCCGCGTCGTGGAACTCCCCCACATCCTCCTCGTGGGTTAGTTTGGCCTCGTGATCGTACACCCGCAGTTTCCCCTCGATGATGTCCAGCTTGCCGATGTCAGCTGGCGGAATATCCCGATCGCGCTCGAGTTTTTCCCCAATGAGCTTCTCATGATTGAAATTCTTGGTGCACATCAACGCGATCCGGTAGTCGACTGCTTCGACGCCCTCATCCTGGCTCCCGTAATCGAACTCGAAGTCTTGGAGAGCACTCAGACCCTCGATTTCACAGGGCGTGCCAACCGCGGCGAGGCTGAGATTGGCTGGCGGTTTGTCAGGTAACTTGTGGGCCCATCGGTCAAGGTCGAGCTGACCCAGGGCCATCGTCTGATTGTAGAAGCTCCCCGCGTTCTCGATAACTTCCTCCGGGGTGGTCGCGAGAAACCCTTCAGCTTTCCAGGGCTCCGTCTCACTTTCACGAGCGAGGAGGGCGCCGTCAATTTCCCCGGCCTCGAGAAGTTCTACTAGCATCGCCGTAACGACACCGCCATCCTGGGACCGTTCACGCCACTCGGCATCGACCTGGGCCGAAAATTCCGTGATCGGGTCCCCAGCCCCGGAGACGTTTTCCTCGCCACCAGTAATCTTCCATTGGCGCTCATATCGCAGCCCGCCCCGCGGACAATAATCCCAGCACCGGCCACAGCCGATGCACATTTTGACTAGTTCCGGGAGGTTATCCGGACCAATTCCTATCGAGTCCGTGGGGCACACCGCTTCGCAGGCACCGCATTGAATACACCGATCGGCGTCGATGACGCCGTCTTCCAAATCACGGAACCAGGTCGTCAGTTGCAACCGCTCGGTGGTCGGATCGACGATCACGTTATAATCAGATTTAGGGGGCATGCCACCATATAACGAAGACTATAACCTTAATCTTCCGCCTAATAATCGATCAGACCTTGTTTCGACCACAGTTCGGTTCATCCCAAATTTTTAAATCCCAACATTATGAGAAAGGGCATTTCGGGGACAGGGGAAATAGTTTTCCAGTAGTCATCCAGGTGAAACAGCTATTGAACTTCTGCCCACCCAAACAAATGTTTGCAAGAAGCAATACCAATTCAGGCAACTCCTGGCCGTCAATACCTGATGGGATCGCCTCGCGTGTCCAAAGGTTTACTTCGCCGGTCCGTCTGTTCCATATATGCCCACGTTCCTTGCCGGGGGGACCGGAACTCCGAAACTCCTCTGGGGTGCTGATCGAGTTTACGACCCAGAGTCGATGTCTATCGTCGCCAACACTGGTGATGATGTCGAGATCGGCGGACTCCTTGTCTGCCCCGATATAGATTCGGTTCTTTACGAACGGGGTGATGTACTCGACCGAGATTCTTGGTGGGGCATTGCGGAGGATACCGCGAAAGCACACCAGCAACTGCAAAATTTGGGGAAGGCGATCGGTCGTGATGACGGTCCAAATTACTTGACGGACCAGGCCCAGACTGCAGGTCGAGACATCGCGCGGTGGCGACGATTTTCAGCGGTCCCGGAGTTTCTTCACCTTGGTGACCGGGATCGGGCGGTGCACACCTTTCGGACGAGCCTCATCGATGAGGGGTATTCGCTTACGGAGGTCACCCGTAAATTAGCCCAATCATTCGATGTTGCCGCCGATCTATTACCAATGAGTGACGATCCGGTGGCGAGTATTATCAACACGCCCGAAGGCGACCTACACTTCCAGGCTTATTGGGTGGCATACGGTGGCGAGCCGACCATTTCTGGGGTTCATTTCCGCGGGAAAGAGCGGGCCACTCCGACCGAGGAAACACTCGACGCCCTTTCCGAACCCGTGATAATCGGCCCTTCGAACCCGATTACAAGCATCGGTCCGATGCTTGCTCTTGATGGTTTCAGAGAGGCGCTCGAAGAAACCAGCGTCGTCGCTGTCTCCCCCTTCGTGGAAGGGAAAGTGTTCTCCGGGCCAGCAGCAGAACTCATGCAAGCAAAAGGGTACGAGGCATCAACGGCCGGCGTGGCGGCGGTCTATGACTTCGCCGATGCGTTTGTTTTGGATTCAGCCGACACCACATCCCTAGACCGGCCCGTCGTTCGTACAGATACTGAAATCAATAGCCAAGCCGATGCAACCAGAGTTGCTAGAGCCACAAAAAACGCTCTGGAGGTGATTTAATGTTCGAGCCGCGGGTCGCAGTAGCAAGCCTAAGCGGCAAGTCCGATGCTGACTGGGCTAAACAGGCCAGTCCGTGGGCAGGAGCGGCGTTTCTTGGGGGGCTGGCCCTGGACAAGCAGACTCGAACGGCAGCTCGTCAAATGGTCACAGGCCGGGACCGGTCTGAGTTCCTTCCTGAGGACCCATTTGGCTTTATGGAATCGGAGCTGAGGGCACTCGATGAGACTGACATTACCCCAGGTTTCAACGTTCGATCGGTGGACCAGTCTTCGCTTAAGCGGGCGGCAAAGCTTTGCGCCGACTATGGTGCGTACATCGAAATTAATGCACACTGTCGTCAGCCTGAAATGACCCGAATTGGTGCGGGACAGGCCTTGCTCACCGAACCAGAACGGCTCGCTAATACTATTCGAACGGCAGCACAAACAGATGCTACTGTAAGCCTCAAAGTTCGAACGGAAATTTTGGGAGTCGATTTGCAGCAGGTGAGTCAAACCGCTGTCGAGGCTGGTGCCGATATCCTCCATATCGATGCGATGGATTCGGAGTCCGTCATCAAGGACGTGAAAGACCGAACAACAGCATTTATCATAGCGAACAATGGGGTGCGGGACCAGGCGACAGCGATAGAGTATCTCGAATACGGGGCCGATGCGGTAAGCGTGGCTCGGCCCTCCACGAACACGGAGGTCCTTCGACGTGTGAAACACGGTGTAAAGAACTGGTTTGAGACCCAGTGACCAGGCACGAACACAAGCTATCCGATCCAGGGTTTTGTAATTAGCCGTGTTAGTCCACGAGTAAACAGAACCTAGATAGTGGGTTGTTTTACATTTTGGTAAAAATATACACCCTAAGTATGTGTTACACAATGCGTTTACTCAAAAAATTCACTAGGGGTTCGATCTGATAGGGCAGATGGTGTTGAAGCTTAACGGACTTTCTCAAACCGAAGATTAGGGCCAGCTTTGAAACAGGTCAGGTTTTATTTCAATACGTGGTTGAGACTGAGCAAAATCAGACTTCAAACCCAACCGGAAAGTTGGGTGGGGATGTTCACATGAGTCCAAGAGTGGCACACTCGCAGGTGAGCCACCTCGAGGTACACTACCCAGGCAGGTTCACATTTGCCATGGTAGATGCGGGTAACATCAGATGATTACTGATGCAATTAGAAATACTCATAGATGGTCCAAATAAGTTCCGATATATGGTTGATATTAGCAATAATCTGTATGCTGGTTGTATGAATTAACCCATTGCTCGTAAAAATTTGAAAGAAAACCATCATCACCATCAATACCACAACAATCACGGTAGCAGTGCGTAAATCACTCGTTTTGACTGACGTCCCCGTGACTCAGTTCATCTACAATGTCACCGAGCCTGTTCACGGCCCGTTTTTGCTCGGCCGACTGGTCACTGATAGCTTCACCCGCGTCTCTGACTTCCCTTGCTCGATCCCTGACGCCCTCGAGCATAGAGGTCAGTTCTTCTACGGTCGCCGCCTGTCCGTCGTTCGCCTCTGCTATTTCCGCAATACTCGAGGAGACCTCCTGAATCTCCTCATCGATATTCGTGAATGCCTTCTGAGTTCGCTCCACCTGTTCGATAGTCATACCGATCTCATTGTCGGCCTTATCGATCGCTGCGACCGTTTGGTCTGCTTGGGCACCAATTTCGTCTATCTGTTTGGATATCTGGTCAGCATTTCGGGCCGTTTCCTCTGATAGTTCCTTGACCTCGTTGGCGACTACCTCGAATCCATCCCCACCCGCATCAGCCCTGGCGGCCTCGATGGAGGCGTTTAATGCAAGTAGATTCGTCTGGTCGGCGATGTCTTGAATGACGTTCACAACTGTCTCTATCTCGTCCATGTGGGTGGTCAGTTTCCCGACTGTCTGAACGAGTTCTTCGCCAGTTTCAGCCAACGCTTCCGTACTTTCCCTTGCCTGATCTCCCGACTCTCTTCCGTCATTGACCGTTTTTTTCGCGACTTGGGTAGCCTGAGCCACCTGGTCGGAATTAGCCGCGACTTCTTCCATCCGAGAGCTGAAATCTTCCATCTCCCCTACGGCTTGGTTTAGGTTCTCCGTCTGCTCGGACACCAGTCCCTCAATCTCGTCGGCAACCGACGTCGTTTCGATGGTCGTCTCGATCAGTCGGCCCGTCTGATTGTCCACTTCTTCAACCGTCATTTCGAGTTTTTCGGCGGTTCGATTGACCTGGTGCACGATATCCAAGTGATCGGAATCAAGATATTCCATCTGATCGAAGGAAGCTCGCACTGAGAGTTGTCCCTGGCTTAAGGCTTCAAGGGTTCCAATAACCTCCTCAACAAGTGCCTCCGTGTTTTCCTGGCGTCGCTGTTGTTCTGTTTCGTCATGGCAAAGTTGAATGACCCCTTTGAGATCCTCGTCATCGTAGAGCGGGACAGCCTGGAACCGGATGAATCGTTCCTCGCCGGCGTCGTTTTCAAGCCAGTGGACCGATTCATACACCGGTGCATCGGTGTACCGTGAATCGACGCGTTCGCAGCGGTTCTGTTTGTCCGCTTCGAAGGGATCTTCCACGACGCGATTTGCTAGTGCCTTGACACGGTTGCCCTCCTCGTCCCGTCCAAAGTACTCGTCGACTCCGATCATCTCTTCTTTCGAGAGCCCCAGCAAGGGCTCGAGGCCTTCGCTCCACTCAATTACCGTATGCTCGTCGTCAAGAACGTACGTTGGAATCGGAAGCGCGTCGATAATCGTTGTTAACTCGACAGAAAAGGTCGTGTCGTTCGACTCAGACATAGAATCGGGTGTATGTGCCGTCATATTCCCAAATATATGTTTCAGGTAATCCCTTATATTCGATTTGGTTAATTATCGACAGTGATACTAAGTTCCTCCATTTTCAAAAATGACGCCAATCTAAAGTGACCGATAAACCGGCTATTTGATGTCGATCTGTTCTTTGACATTCAAAAAGAGGTTATTGGCTTTTACCATATGCGGACGCCTCAATTGATCTAATACAGTTACTCCGCGCCGACAGATCTGGATTCACAAGAACCCCCTCCCCCAACAGACTTCTCCCCGAATGATCCCGTCAACTAGAGTGTTTCGAGAGGAATTTTGCCGTTTTTGAGCGATTTGGTTGCCGTGTGAAGAACAGAATCGTTGTAATCCGCCACACCGGTCCGACCCCGTTCATCGAAAATACGTTATATATCGATCCCCGATCAGCCTTTGAGCACAGAACTGTCAAGTGAGGCCAAATGATCGAGGTTTCGATATCGTTCGTTGTAATCTAGCCCGTATCCAACGAGAAATTCGTCCGGAACAATGAAACCCGTATAATCGATGTCAATCTCAACTTTCCTTCGGTCTCGCTTGTCAAAGAGGACCGCAATTGAGACGGAGCTTGGATCTTGGGCCGATATGTTCTCTACAATACTCTCAAGAGTATATCCCTCGTCGATAATGTCCTCGACAATGAGTACATCTTTCCCCTCGATAGTTTTCCTCTCAGGAACGGAAACCTCCGCCCGCGTTTCGGTCGTCTTTCCTTCCGTATACCGGCTGGCATGAATCACACCCTCGCTGTATTCGCCAGTTGGAGAGAGTTTTGGAGTAAGAGTTCCGAAAAATCGGAGCGCCCCTTTCAATACACAGGCGGCATAGAGTTCGGACTCGACTCGCTTAGTAGTTGACTCGGAAATTTTTTCGGCCATCCGGCTAATTCGGCTGACAATCTCGCCCTCAGAGATCAATATTTGCTTGAGATCAGGTTTGAAAGCTTCCTGAACGATGAATTGATCAGTTGTATATGAGTTTTGATCACGAATATCGATGGGGTCAGAGACCATATAGGGAGGGTCAAATCCTGATACCAAATAACTTTTCGAGAAGTAATTGAATCGTGCAGTGCTCTCATGAGTATCGGACTGCTTTATGGAATAATCAACGCCGCCAAGACTGGATTAATTACAATTCGTGCGCAAACTGATCGGGTAAGATATGGCTGATTCCAGACCAACCTTAATAATCCGATATTGACAGTTTCAATTTGAGTGTTAGGGCTCCTGCGAATCAGCGATTTCACAGACAGGTAAAGTTTGATGAAAGTTCATATTAATATCATTCTCGGTAAAACGTCGCGTTTTTGTAAGACACACGATGAAGTTTGTTTATATTATGATATACCGGTAACTTATTTATTTGATAGTTTTTATCATATAATTGGTCAAAGTATGGACTCTCTAATTAAGAATATTAATAATACAAATAACTGCAATAGCCATTGGCAGTTTTCTCAGTAAATGTCCCACAAAATTACAATTTACTGCCGTATAATAGCTAGTTAACAATTTTGTGAGATGGTCTTGAACTGTTTCGTTTGTAACCACAAAGAAGCCGCACAATTACAAAGAATTATTACATTTATAAGATCCTTAATTGTGTCGTTATTTGGGGTACTCGAAATGGATACCGTTACTGTAGTAATCCGCGATTGTGTATCAGTTCTCTGTTGATCTGGGATAGCCGTCTCATCGTGCTCCAAAAAAATTCACCAATCCGGCCCACCATTCAATTTGTCTCCCTCCAAAACTATACACAAAAACAACATCCATATCACGGATAATCAATTCTCTAATTTGCTTAAATTTTATCAATTTTATTATTATTATTATAAATAATCCAATATTATTTAATTCGGTGTGCTATCATAAAATGTTACTATCTATGTGGTCCAAAAATCTTCCGTAAAGAGTATTTGTGCACGGCATTTATATTCAGTATTACTGATACAATCAAATGTAGATCGTGGTTCGCTGAGTGGAGAACATCTATCACATCCGCTAACATCGTCCCCGAAATCCCGTCGCTCCGCCATCGATATAACGGGACGAGGTGAGTTTTGGGTTCTTGGGTATCGCAAATCAGACACTCAGGGTCGCGATTTGAATCGTCCGAGACCGGGGCCCGTCACATTCGATCAACAGAATCGACTGCCAGGTACCCAACTGGAGGTCACCGTTTGAAACGGGAACGGTCTCACTCGGGCCAAGTAGCATGGATCGGACGTGGCTGTCGGCATTATCGTCGATCTCATCGTGTGCCCATCCCGTGTCCGAAATGAGTTCGGAAAGGGCCGTTTCAAAGTCATTGAGTAATCGTCCTTCCGACTCGTTTATCGTCACGCCAGTCGTTGTATGTTCACTAAAGATGGTTACTGTTCCGTCCGCATCCTCCGGAATTACCTGTGTAACCTGTCCGGTGATGTCTATCACCGCAAGTCGTTGATCGGTACTAACCGTAATGGTCTCCGTGGTCATAGCTGAGTGTTCTCAGTGGGTCGACAAAATTATGCTCCCGGTTGCCAGAAGGGGAAAAACCACGATCCAGTACTTGCCTAGTCCAGTGACAGCGTCCCAGCCTCCCACTCGGCTTCGAATTCCTCGTGGGTGAATGGGAGCGCGTCGTCACCAGCATAACTTGCAACGAGTTGCCCGTCCCCTTCGAGATAATATTTCGACGTCGTAAGCCCCTTGAGTCCAACCGGTCCTCGAGCGTGGATCTTTCCGGTACTGATCCCGACCTCCGCACCAAGTCCATACCGGAAGCCATCAGCAAACCGTGTCGACGCGTTGTGGAACACGCTAGAGGCATCGATCTGCTGCATGAACGCGCTCGCCGCATCTGCATCCTCGGTAACGATCGACTCGGTATGTTTCGACCCGTGGGTGTTCACGTGGTCGATCGCATTCTGCACTGAGGAAACGACTTTGATCGAAATCACGAGGTCGCCGTATTCGGTGTCCCAATCCGCGGTGCTCGCTTCGTTGACGTCGATGATCTCTCGAGTCGGAGCATCCCCACGCATTTCGACATCGGCAGCGTCGTATCGATTTGCGATTTTGCGAAGATACGCTTCGGCCACGTCCTCATGAACCAGCAGCGTCTCGACCGCGTTACATACAGCCGGATACTGGACCTTGGCATCAAAGGCGATGTCCGTTCCCATATCAATGTCCGCGGCCTCGTCCACATAGACGTGACAGACGCCTTCAGTGTGTCCCAAAACGGGGATTTTGGTGTTGTCCTGAATGTAGCGGACGAATTCGGTGCTGCCTCTTGGCATCAGCAGATCAATCGCCTCGTCCATTTCGAGGACCATATCGACCTCCTCGTGAGCTTCGATGAGTTGCACCCAACCGTCCGCTATGTCCCCGGTTACATCTGCAATGATCTCGTGGAGAACTCGGTTAGATTCGAGCGCCTCGCTTCCACCCTTCAAGATGGCTGCGTTCCCAGATTTGAGACTGAGCGCGGCGATCTGAACCAGTGCATCCGGACGGGACTCGAAGACGCTTCCGATAACACCGATCGGGACGGCGACTTTGTACAGTTCGAGTTCTTCGTCCAATTCACGGGCCGTCATCGTCTTTCCCAGCGGGTCATCCTGTTCGGCCACGCTGCGAACCATCTCGGCGATGCTCTGTAGTTTCGTCTCGTCGAGTTTTAGACGATCGACGAGTGCCTGACTGTACTCCCCGGCTTCGAGCATGGCTTTTGCTTCCTCGACATCTTCCTCGTTGGCCGCGAGGATCTCCTCGCTCCGATCGAGAATCCCATCCGCTATTGCTCGAAGTCCGTCGCTTCGAGTCTCGTTCGAGGTCTGGGCGAGCTCGAGTGCCGCCTTCTCTGCCGCGTTGACTTTGGTTATCGTATCCTGATCACTCATTTGCATCACCGTCAGTGGTGGAACTAGCCCCGTTAACAGGAATAAATATCGTTCCGACCGACTCGCCAGACACGATCTTCTCGAGAATGTCCGGTTCGGTTGATTCAGCGATGATCGCCGGAATGCCGTGTTCGTTGACCTCCCGAGCGCCCTGTACCTTCGTCCGAATCCCGCCGAATTCCGCCGACGAACTGGCTTCAACGATTTCTTGCACTTCCGCGTAATTCCGCCCGACTGCTTCGATTTTCTTTGCTTCGGGGTCCTCTTTTGGATTGCCCGTATATACACCACCCACGTCAGTGAGCGTCACGAGGAGGTCGGCTTCAACTCCGACTGCCACCGAGGCAGAAATCATGTCGTTGTCTCCGATTTTGATCTCTTCGATTGCAATGGCATCGTTCTCATTGATGATGGGCACAACACCCCATTCGAGCAAGGTCTCGACACTGTTCCGGAAATTCGAGAACCGATCCGAGTCGACGAGGTCTTCCTGGGACAACAGAATTTGGGCAATCTTCTGATCGTACCGCTCAAAACTTTCCGTGTAGCGGCGCATAAGGTGGCTCTGCCCAACCGTGGAAACCGCCTGCATGTCCTCGACTGTTTCTGCAGGCTGGTCCACCCGCCCTTTTCCAGCCCCGATCGCCCCGGAGGAAACCAAAATGATCTCCTTGCCACGACTTCGAAGGTCCATGATGTCGCCGACTAACTTTTCGAGTTTCTCGTCGTCGACGTTCGACGAGGAGTCTGTCAACGAATTCGTTCCGGCCTTGACGACGACACGATCCGCTTCGGCCGCCTTTTTGCGGGTCTCTTCAACCGCTTGCAAACGTGGGGTATTACTCATGCTGAAACTCCTGGGCGATTTCTTCTGAACGTGCTCTTGCGGCACTGACTGCAGCGCCAAGTGTCTCATTTACCGCACTGTTCCACAGGACCTCCATTCCTTCGATTGTCGTCCCGCCGGGAGTGCTCACTGCATCGATCAACGTCTCAAGGTCCCGCTCGGACTGAAGGACTGTCTCCGCGGCTCCTTTGAACGTCTGAGCAGCGAGAACTCGTGCCTCGGCTTCATCCAGTCCACTTTCGACACCTGCCTCGACTATTCCCTTGATCAGATAAAAGACAAAAGCCGGGCCACTGCCGTTTAGGGCCGTGGCGATATCCATTAGGGATTCTTCTATTTCGACGAACTCCCCGAGATCGTTTAGAAGTGACTCGACGTCAGTGGAAACTGGTCTAGTGACTGCACAGGCCATCGTTCCCGTTTCAGCCGCGAGGTTGGGCATGCCCCTGACGACAGTTGCGTCGGTCCTGGGTGCGAGAAACTCAAGCGGGACAGCCGCCGCAAACGAGAGAAGCGTCTGGTCCGGTGTGAGGGTCAACTCGTCCAGCACGACACCGATAGTGTCTGGATTTACTGCGAGTATGACCACAGACCCGTCAGCAGCGACTTCGAGATCCGTCGTCGTTTGATCGGCTGCGTCTTCCACGCCTGCCAGCGCGGCTTCGCTCACGTCACAGGCTGTGATTGAATGGGAGTCCGAGCGGGCAAGCCCCTGAATTACGGCACTCCCAAGATGTCCACACCCGATAATGCTTACGTCAACCATTCCTTGTGTGCAGGTCTCGTCACTAATGAATATACAAACTTCGAACTCTACTTGAGTAGGGTTGCACCCGAGTCTTTTGTGATATCGAAAAACCCCACATACTACAGAACGAATTTACAACTACAAGCAACCCGGAGACATTTTCCGGGACGTAATGTCCGACGGTTAGCGGGAACACCTCACGGACAACTTCGCTACGGATATGGAACCGGTTGAGAAGATAATCCAGAAACGGCGGTTTCAGAGGACTTGTTGACACTCGACGACGAGACTCTCGCTCAGGCTGACGTTGTTGCTGAACTCCTCAAGTAGGCCAGTCTGCCCCCGTGCGCAGACCCCTGCTTGAACATCGGTTTCGTGACCAATCTTTCATCGCCCCGTTCAAGACCTGACTCCCTCCACGAAACAGAGACTCTGACACCCCTCGTGGCTCACTGACACACCCGGAATGAAATCACAACCCTCTTTCCGTGCCCCACCTTACGAGATGATAGCGGGATGGGATAGCCTGGAGATTCCGCCGGCCTCATGAGCCGGAGAGCGGTGGTTCAAATCCACCTCCCGCTACTTCCTTTAGTTGCAATCCGAAATCAAACGCAACATTACAATAGCGCCCAGCGCATGGTGAGTCGTACCCTGCTGACTGTTTCCGGGTTCAGACGGTAACCGATACGGTCAAGAGACGGAGAAACTATCCCTCGAGGGTTTACCGACCAAGCCACAGCGGTACTAAACTGGGTTTGCTTCAGCGGCTATTTCAACGCTCGCCACAGCAGTTTTTCCGTCAGGTTGAGGTGTCGCTTCACCCTTCGCAGTATTATCAACAACTAGATAATATATGTTCTGCCCCGCCAACCCGATCTCAACTGACTTGCTTTCTGCATCCATCGTCCTTCCATCAATATAATACGTATATTCCTTATCCTTGGAATAGTCCGTAAACCCATGCTCCCGCATCACTATCACATCAACAGGGGGACCATCAATGACAGTAAATTCATACTTCAGCATAACATTCGCCTGTGGGGAAAATTTCCAATTGCGATGATCACCGTCTTCAATGTCAAACGTGTCTGAAACCAATTCCTCCTGTTTTTGGGTCCCTCCGTTGGAGGAACATCCGGCCAAAGCAATCATCGAAACACCCCCACCCACTAATTCCCCCCCCCCGCCGAGTTTTACCTATCATATTCCCAAAAATCGGGTAGCAGGCTATAAATATACTCCCGGCTTCCGAAATTCCCATTTAGTTCTGTAAACAACCTTATATTTGATCGCATTAACGGGATCACCCGTTACGTGAACGGCGCTACTCCCATAGTCGATACATACCGTCTCGAACTGGCTCAGTAAACGTCTCGTCGCCAAGCGAAAGTGTGGGCGGGGTTGAATCAGTTATCGTTCCAATATGTGAAGCCTCGATTCCTGCACGTTCCACCAACGAAAGCGCGGCGTCGAGGTCCGATTCGGGGACCGTTCCAAGAAGGGCTCCGGAACCAAATATCCGACACGGGTCGACACCCATTGCTTCTGTAAGAACGGCCGTTGGTTCCCGAACAGGGATCGCTGATGAATCAATGTCCACCGAAACCCCAGAGGCACTTGCGAGTTCAAGCAGAGCATCAACCAGGCCACCTTCAGTCGGATCGTGCATGGCTGTCGCCCATGACCGGAGGTGTTTCCCCTCGGATATCACACCAATATCGTCGTAAAACCCAGCCCCGGCTTCGATGAGAGCCGGATCGACGCCCGCCTCAAGCAGTTCGGATTCGAAATCCGTCGCGAGAATGGCGGTTCCTTCGATACCAACACCCTTCGTCAGGATCACTTCATCACCTGGGCTTGCGCCGCCGGTCGGAACGAAAGGATCGGCCATTCCCATACATGTCATGGTCAAGAGCGGACGCTCGAGACTGGGATTGTATTCGGAATGCCCACCTACGATTGCCACGTCGAGAGCGTCTGCAGCCTCGTCGACTTGTTTCGTGACCCGGTCGAGAACGGCCGAATCAGCATCACCCGGCAAGAAGATGATATTCGTGAGCCATGTGGGATCGCCCCCGGACGCTACCACATCGTTGCATGCGACATTGACAGCAAGAGTCCCAACTCGTTCGGCCGCTAACGAGAGTGGGTCCGAACTAACCACCAACGTTCCTGACTCGACATCGAGCGCGGCGGCGTCTTCCCCGTACGCAGGCCCTTGCTGGACCGATTCGAGATCAGCACCCTGCCGACCCAAGACGTGTGCTGCAAGCGCCTCGGGCGGCACTTTTCCGAGCATACCTCAGTGTCCGACGGTTTTCACCTTGTACCTGCCGGGATAGCTCCGAACCCACTCCCCATTGAAAATATACGGGCCCAAGAGGTGTATCATCCAGTCAGATAGGAAAAAACGAAAAACCGCATCATCTATTCGAAGGGAGAGACATCCAGCGGCGGTTCGAACACACCGCGTTCGGTTACAAGGTAATCCACGAGTTCCATCGGCGTTGCGTCGAATGCCGGATTCCGAACGGGGACCTCTTTCGGGGCGTTTTGTGTCCCGTATATCTCGTGGAGTTCCGATGGGTCGCGTTCTTCGATCTGGACTTCTTCAGGACTGCTTGATGCGTCAATTGTTGATCGGGGTGCCGCGACGATGAACGGAATATCGTGGCGATTGGCGAGCACTGCGTGTTTGTAGGTTCCAATCTTGTTGAACACGACTCCCTGTTCACCGAACTGCTCGGCCGCATCAAGGATGATCCGATCAGCCCCGACGACGAGTGCATCGACTTCCCCCTCCTGCATCACCAAACCACTCGCGTTGTCAGGAATTAATCGAGTTGGAACGTCCCGTTCCATGAGTTCCGTCGTGGTAATCCGCGATCCCTGATTGAGAGGGCGCGTTTCGTTGGCAATGACGTCGATCGATTTTCCGGCTTCGCGGGCGGAGTACACGACACCCAGGGCTGTTCCCCAATCGACCGTAGCGAGGGCGCCGGCATTACAATGGGTCATGACAGTATCATCCTGGCCGAGGAGTTCGGCACCGTATTCACCAATGGCCTTGTTGCGCTCGACGTCCCGATCTGCAAGCGTTTCTGCTGATTCAAGAGCAAGTCCTCGCACTACTGCATTTGACTCACCATCCCTGGCCGCCTCGAGGGCCGCAGTAACACCGCGTTCGAGGTTGACAGCCGTCGGTCGTGCAGCGGCGATTTTCGACGCGTCATCCTCGATTGCTTCGAGAAGCGAACCCGAATTCTCAGCGGTCCGCTGATGGGCGGACAATGCGACACCATATGCTCCGGCCGCACCCAGTGCTGGGGCCCCTCGCACACGAAGAATCTCGATACTTTCAATGAGTTCTGGAACCGTCTCTGCGTGGTAGGTTCGAAAATCCGCTGGTAAGGCCGTTTGATCCACCATCTCGACACACTCGCGGTCGGCGTCCCAGGAAATCGTTCGCATATGAATTGCTACGATGGGTCCACCCATCAAAGTGTTCGGTTACAACAACTCACCCAATCAGTTTGACTGCCCGTAGGAATCAAATTGGTCCACTGCGTTTGCTACCTGCGACTCGCTTAGCTCCACTGGGTCACCAACCGCGCGAGCCTGAATGTAAAGCCTCGCTGTGGATTCGACCGCGATGGTGGTTTCCACGGCATCTACAACGTCCGTTCCGCCGGCGATCAACCCATGGTTCGCCAAGAGACACGCTTTCGTCTCGGAATCCGTCATTGCGGAGACGGCCTTCTCTGCCAGTTCGCTCGTTCCAAATGGAGCATATGGCGCAAGGGGGACAGTCCCACCTGCTGCTGCAAGCATGTAATGAACTGGGGGTAATTCCTCACCGAGAACGGCAAGAGTTGTTGACCATGGGGCATGCACGTGAACAAGCGATTTGATATCCAGCGCCCGATAGATCCCAAGATGCATTGGCGTTTCACTACTCGGGTCCCGCTCGCCCTCGAGTTGTGACCCCTCGATAGACAGAATCGGGATATCTGACTCCTCGATATCCGCGTACGGAATCCCTGATGGCGTAATCCCAACCCGATCACCGGACCGGAGACTCAGATTGCCGGTGCGACCAGGTGTCAAATCCGCGAGTTTGGGCAGCCCGTCGTGGATCGCTTCTCGAAGTTCGAGATCCGACTTCTGGCGTTCGAATTCGTCAGCCGAATCGCTCATACCTCACTTTGGCGAGGTGGGGCCTTCAGCGTATATGTCCGAGAACGAAACCGAACTTACGGAACGATGTCGACCTCCCGGCCACAGGAACACGATTCACTGGGATCGGTGACGACGGTCGAATCGAATCCAGTCCGACGGATCCATGTCTGCCCACACTCGGGACAGTACGTCGAGTTAAATTCCTGACTACGGATGTTCCCGACGTAGATGTATTCGAGACCGGCGTCGACGGCGGTCTCATGGGCGCGCTCTAATGTCTCAATTGGGGTTGGCGGACGATCCGTCATCTCGTGGTCTGGGTGGAACCGGGAGAAATGAACCGGAATTGTCGTGTCTATGTCGGCAACCCAGTTCGTGAATTCCTGCAGTTCCTCCGGGTCATCGGTGAGATCAGGGATGACCAGATACGTTACCTCGAGGTGGATGTCACGTGCCTGAACACGCTCGACTGAATCCAGGGTCGGCTGTAACGTGGCGCCCATAAACTTCCGATGTGGCGCCTCCCGGAACCCTTTCACATCGATATTCATGGCATCGATATGAGGTCCGACCTCGTCAAGAAACTCCTCGGTGAAGTACCCGTTCGTGACAAGACCTGTATACAATCCTTCCTCATGAGCGGCTCTCGCTCCGTCTCTTACGTATTCGGCATAGATCGTTGGTTCGTTATAGGTCCACGCTATTCCGTCCGCGCCTTGGGCGCGAGCACTTGCCACTGCTTCCTCGGGAGAAACCTCCCGAAGTTCGATTTCTTCCGGGTCGGAGAACGCAATGTGGTTGTTCTGACAGAACTTGCACGCGAAATTACATGAGGCCCCACCGAAACTCAAGATGTCCGTGCCCGGCTTGAAGTGATAGAGCGGCTTTTTCTCGACCGGATCAACGGTACCCGGTGGTCCATACGGGGTGTCGTACACCAGGCCGTAGGTGAGCAACCGTAATTCGCCGTCGACGTTTTCTCGGACGCGACACACGCCCCGTTGTCCGGAATCGAGCTCACAGCGATGTGCACACGCCGTACACTCGACCGTATCACCCGCAAGATCCCGAACTAAGGTTGCCGTCACGCCCGCCAAATCGGTGGCTCCTGAGTTAGGTGACGACATAACCGAGTACTACGCGGCCGGAATTGAAAGGGTTTCGGGCCTCCTCCCCCAAGTTACGGAAAGTAGAGGAGAAAGGCTCGCGCTTTAGCGCGGGGAGGATTTCAATGCTCTTCGAGTGCTTCTCCGGCCCGTGGATGGGCAAGTCCAAATTCCATCCGAACCAGTGAGACGCCTGCTTCGATGGCCCCTGCTGTCGACAAATATCTGGACCCAATGACAGATTTGAGCGTCCGGGCGGCGGGCCCGGTCAGAATTCCTGGCCCGATTTTGGCAACTGCCCCATTCCCGACCGTCACTGTCCTGGCTGAGGAACTATCGTGATAGTTGTGATAGCGAGGCCGAAATCCAGCCCCATCCCCTTTTTCGGCCCGTAATATCGCATTGTCCACTGCGACCGGCGCCATCCCCACAGCCGATTGTGCTGAGGCGGTAACGAGTTCACCGTTCCCATCGATCACTCGGACCGCGTCGCCGGCTCCGAACATCCGATCTCCCAATCGAAGATCTGCTCGAACAGTCGGACGGTCGCCCCGAATCGGTCCCGCTCCACTGATTCCACCCGTCCAAACGAAAACCGAATATGGGAGTGAACCGCCCGATTCGAGTTCAATAGTCTCTGCTGTCGCTCCCGCAACTGTGTTTTCGGTTCGGAGGTCCACCCCTTTGTCCTGAAGCTGTTCTGCGATAGTCTCCGTAAACCGGTCGTCGGCCGTTGGGACAACAGAATCTGCCTGTTCGAGAAGGACGATCGACACGTCCGTGGCTCCGGCGTCGGCCCGCAGTTCTGCAAGTTCGCCGGCAGCCTGAACCCCCGCCAAACCTGCCCCAGCCACCACCGCTGTTCCCTCGCCCTGTTCGAGAAGCGATGTCATCGATTTCGAAATCTTTCGAGCGGTACCGATCGAATCAAGGGGCGTTCCGTATGCTTCGACCCCGTCGAGACCGTAATACGCGGGCTCTGCTCCGAAAGCGACAATTCCGGCGTCGAATTCGAGTGAGTCACCGTTTTCGAAAATTGCCGTACCGCCGTCTGGATCAATATCTGAAACCGTCTGCTGGCGAAATTCCGCTCGGCCGAGTATTTCTTCGAATGGAATCCGGAGCGCATCGGAGACATCCGGCTGGCGAATCACTCGATGCAGTTCGTGTCGAACCAAATGATACGGCCGTTGGTCGACCAACATCACGGTCGCTGTGTCGGGAAGTCTGCGTTCAAGCCGTTTCACCGCGACAATCCCGGCATAGCCCCCGCCGAATACGACCACTCGCATACTCGATAATTAACCGCCGAGCGGGTAAACAATGGGGTAAAGGTAATCCCAGAGGGTGATTCAAAAGAGTCCCTTTTCGTCCGGAAGAACCGTGGCAGGGCCCCCAACTTCCCACACACGAGTTTCCACGCCACTCTTCGCGAGGGTCCCTTCGACTTCCTCGACGTGGTCAGCTGTCGTATTCACGTACACCGTCGCTCCTGTGTCAGTCGAGAAGTACGCAGGCACCCCATCATCTCTGAGCGCCCGCACCCCGTCAAAGATTTCGAGGGTCTGTGGGTTCCAGTAGATCCACGATTCCGGGCCGGTCATGGTCGTGGCTGCGAGACTCAACGTATCACTCTCAGCCACTTCGAAGGCAGTGTGGAAGTCACCCTCCCGGAGCGCCTGTCGCATCGACGCCAGCTGATCGTGGACGTGTGCAAGTCGTGACTGCCAGAGGTGACTCTCCGTCGCTTCCTCGTGGGCCCACCCCGTCTCCTTGTAGGCCGGCACGATCCCGACCACGATTTTGAGTTCGTCTTCGAGCGGGGACTGAATTTGGGTTGATCGACAATCAGCATCAGTTGTTCCGGCCCGTAGATCGGAGAATCCGCCGGTCACCGAGCGGGCCGCCGACGCCGACCCACGACGGGCGATTGTGGAAATTGCGGGGCGAGTAAGATCGAGTCCGGCAGCCTCGACTGCTGCCATCGCTGCGGCCGCGAACCCCGAAGAAGACGACCCCAAACCTACGTTTGTCGGCATCGTGTTTTCGCTGACGAGTTCGATTGGAACCTCCAGCGCCGGATCGTCAGCGATCTCCCGAACGCGGTCGATGACCCGTTCGATCCGCGCAGCGCCCTCCCCCGTAAGTTCCTCACCATCAACGACGAACCGAGATGAGTCACGGTCCGGAGCGAATGCGACCGTCGTCACCGTTTCAGCAGGTGCCGTTGCAACGCTGATGCTGTCGTGATACGGGTACCGGAGTTCTGCATCACGCAACCCGTGGTACTTGACGAGTCCCTGGATCGGGTGTGCCCGGGCGGTGGCCTTCATGCTCAGTGAGGGGCGCGGGCCTCGCATAAATTACACGCATTTCTTAACCACTGCCCGTTTCACGGATCGACTGGTTGACGGAATTTAGTCCGGATCCCAGGCCTCGTACCGGTCGTGGGTAACGTCAAACCGATCGAGAATCGTGCCGACGATCCGATCGATCACCTCATCGATACCGTCTGGATCGTAGTAGAACCCCAATACCGGTGGCACAATAGCCACGCCCCGTTTTCGAAGCGTGAGCAGATTTTCGAGATGAGCCTCATTAAACGGGGACTCCCGAGGCACGACAACGAGCTGTCGGTCTTCTTTAAGCGTTACGTCAGCAGCTCGAACCAGCAGGTTTTCCGCATAGGCGTTTGCGATGGCGCCGACGGATTTCATCGACGCCGGGACGACAACCATTCCTGCCGTAGCGACCGTGCCGGAAGCCAACGGTGCAGAGATCGCCGACCCCTCGTACACCTGTGTCGAGAGGGTTTCGATCGTCGCCATCGTTTCGGCCTCGGACTCGGTCTCGTGTTCCATCACCGCACGCGCACCGCTTGTCACCACTGCATGAACCGCATACTGGTCACTCAGGGCCCGCACCGTTTCGACACCGATCCGAATCCCTGAGGCACCGGAAAACCCGACAACGATTCGATCCTCACTCATCGTTTAGGCGGGTAATGGTCCCCTCGGTTGCATCGACCTTGACTCGCTCACCGTCGGTGAACCGGCTCACAGCGTCTTCGATCCCATCAAGGCACGGGACGTCCCCCAGAATCGCGCCAGTCGCGACAATGGTTTCGGTTTCGTGGTTCACGATCGCCGCGGGGGCCGTTCCCTCTTGTGCGAGGCCGTAGATAACATACGACCCGACTGTCGATCCCTTCCCCTTCGGGAACACGAGCACTTTGCCCGCAATATTCTGCCCCGTCAAGTGGTGGTCTTCTTCGATAAACTCGCCAGTTTTCGTCTCGACAGCGCCGTAGAAACTGATCGGCTCCGGCGAAACCAACACCTCCCCTTCGGCAACACCCTCAGCAATGGTTCGCCCTTCTGCATCCGTCGGATTATCATCGGTTGGAACCATTATTCGATCGCCTCCTCGAGCAAGGAGAGTTTGTCGTCGAAGTGAACCAGTTGGTCCCCGAATCCAGGGAGGTAACTCGCGGCTTTTGCCGAATCGGTCGCCGTCGATTCGTAGCCAAGTTCCTCGATCGGAGCGACGACATTGCAAGTGTCGCTGAGAACCATTCCGCCCGCGTCCTCGATTGTGTCGGTGTACCCCATCCGGTCGGCCTGTGATTTCACCGACCGACTGGTGCAGACCCATAGGTCTCTTTCGAGGCTTTCTCCCTCCAATCTGTCGGCCACCGTCCCGATCTCGTCGACCGAGGAGTGGGGACAGCCAAAGACGATGAGGTCGGTGTCTTCGGTCGATGAAAGTTCCGCGTACTCCGATTCATGTTTTTCCGATCCGAATTGGAGGGTTTCGACGTTGTCGGGTGGGTCGGCGTCTGTGGTGAGGCCCCCAACGAAATGCAGCGCGACCGCCCCGGTAGCGGCCATCGCAGCCCCGAGAGATTTCAACTGGTCCGTCGTCGCGGATTCGATGCCAACGAAATACGGCTTGCCGTCCTCGACGATTCGCCCAGTCCAAGAGCCAAGTGCCGCGAAATCGGCCTGTGTTTCGAGGGGCACGTCGACGTTCACCAAATGGGTCGGCTGGCGATTCTCTGCGAGGTGAAGACCATGTTTCGGGGTTCGGCCCGTGATTGCTGCGGCCAGTGCCGACGGCCCTCCCTCCCGATTCGTTCGAGCGCCAATGACGCTGTTCGCAAAGGAAACTGCAGAGGATTCAGCCCACGCAATATGCTCGTTCGGCCCGGGGAGATTGCCGGCCAGATACGGTGTACAGGTAAAGGAAACGGTCACACCCATTTCCCGAAGCGCACCAACGATCCGGCGCTGTTGGCGAGCAAACTCCTCGCTGACGCCCATCTCCTCCCAGCGATTGATGTCCATCCCTGCAGGGTTCGCAAAAGTCTCGACGTCTACTTCGGCTCCTTCCTCGGCAAATCCCTCCAGAAATTCCACGCCCGGATCCCCGATGGACTTGTAGGAGATTCCCGAGGCCTGCGCCGAGCCGATTTCCACGAATTCTTCGGCCCCAAAAATATCCCCGAGGCGAACCAGCAATTCCATCGACTTCCGTTCGGCAGGCACGTCCGATTCGAGTAGCTGTTCCTCTTCGGTGGTAAGATCGATTGGCATGGTTATTGGTACTCCTCGAGGTGAACGTTCTCGACGCCTGGAACGGTCGCTTCGGCGAAGTCACTTTGCTCCCGGTTTTCCGGCACCGTCGCATCGATGAGCCATTTCGTGAGTGTTCCAGTCTCGAAATCCTGTGATGGGTCGAGCGATGAGCCTTTCGCTTTCTCGATCGTTTCGACGTCCTCGTCAGCCTGTACGCGAGTCGCGATAGCCCATTCGACGGCGTCCGAATCGGCGGGATCGATGTCCTCGTCGACCACAACGACCCGCTTCATCGATGGATGTGCAGCCAATGCAGCAAGCCCCGCGTTCTTCGCGTCCCCTTCGGTCCGCTTCTCGATCGCGACCACGCCATGGAGCCAAGAACACCCACCAGGCGTCAAAACGATCTCTTGCACAGTGGGGACTGTGTTCTCAACAATGCGATGAATCCGCGGTTCCTGGGGTAGTCCCATAAGGTGGGCGTGTTCGCGTCGGCCCGGAACGACGACCCTGACATTGGGATCCGGTCGAAGATGAAGTGACGTGATCTCCACCACCGGTTGCTGACGCACCGTATCCCACGTCCGTGACAGGTCGACAAATGGGCCTTCCGAGCGAGTTTCCGCTCGGATTTGTCCGGTCATCACCAGTTCGGCCTCGGCGGGGACCGTGAGTCCGTCAATAGTCGTCGTCGCAAGGTCCCCATCGAGAAGTGCGTTTGCGACCTCCAGTTCGCTCATGTCGGGGCTGCCAGACGTCGCCGCTGCCAGTTCCACTGCTGGATGAACCCCAACGACGATGGCCACGCCAAGTGGCCCATCCGTGCGAGTCCGAATATCGTGGAGGTGTCGCTCCACGAGCCGCATGACGAAATCCGTATCGCCGTCGTACATCAGCCGGTGGAAAGAGAGATTGTGGACTCCCGTATCGGGGTCCTGAGCGACGACGATCCCCGAGGCGATGTACTGTCGTTCGTGCTCGGCGTAATAGGTCGGAATCGGCACATAATCAGCCACCGTCGGAGAATCGGCGACGTGTTCAAACATAGCGTCCATCGGTGCGGACAATTCCCGCGGAGCGGTCGTCGCGTTGGTCAAGGCGGTCACGATATCCCCACTTTCAACCCCGAGTGCCGACGCGATACGGTCACGGGAGGATACCACATTCGTTACGGCCGACACCTCGGGATAGCCCGCCACAGACTCGAAAACGAGTGGCAAAGATTCGTCCTGAACGGCCAGCGCCGCCAGTTCGAACCGTGGATCGACGGGTTCGGTGAGGGTCGTCGTTGCCCCCGTAAGTACGCTTCGCAGTCCCATAGCGCCCCTTTTCCGGCCTGTCCATTAAGTATTCGCGATATCCCACCACTCCCGCCACAAATTCCGTATGTTTCAACTCCCGACTCAAATTCCGTAAGTTACCACACCTGGGTCGAATCGCTCAAGTACCCGGGTCGAATCGCTCAAGTTTGTCCCTGCCCATCCGAGCATATGGGCACCCCACGGGACACGCGCAGCGAACAGACAGCCGTGGTAATCGAGCGACTTCGAGAGGCCTACCCAGACGCGACAATCTCCCTGTCTTACGCGAACCGATTCGAACTGTTGATCGCCGTCGTCCTCTCCGCACAATGCACCGATGCACGGGTTAATCAAATCACCGACACCCTCTTTGAGGAGTACCAGACTCCAAACGACTTCGCGAGCGCTTCGGAAGAACGCGTCGCCGAAGTCATCGGGTCCTGTACGTATCCGAACAGCAAAGCAGGGTATTTGGTGGGCATCGGTGAGAAAGTACTCGAAGAATACGACGGCGAGGTTCCGGACTCGCTGGATTCGTTGACCGAGTTACCTGGAGTCGGTCGAAAAACGGCGAATGTGGTCATGCAACACGGGCACGATACTGCCTCAGGTATCGCGGTCGACACCCACGTTCAGCGGCTCACACAAAGACTTGAAATCACCGATGCAGAACGACCAGAAGCGATCGAACAGGAACTTCTCGAACTCGTGCCAGACCCAGATTGGAAGCCATTCACCCATTGGATGATCTCTCACGGTCGGGCCGTCTGTACCGCACGGTCACCGGCGTGTGAGGACTGTGTCCTCGAAGACATCTGTCCCGCATCCAGGCTTGAGGAATGACCAGATCCCGGTCTAAACCCCGCAGCCTTTTGCTCACAGGGGGCGTGGGTCCGATAATGTCGCAGGGGCGACCCAGATGAAGATCGGGATATTCGACCCAGCGGGGCATCTATCACTAACGCCTGGACGATTCCAGGAGACAGACCGCTCTCTGGAACTCATTCCATCGACAACAGCCATTGACAGTCACGATCGGGAATTCGATTTCGTTGTCGCGGCTGGCGAGTCCGCGATCCTGGATCTGGTTCGCGAGGAGCGACCCATGCCCGTGCTTCCCGTCGCAGTCGATGCTGGAGTGCCGTCCGTACCTGAGCACCAGATCGAATCAGGGCTCGAGTCACTCGCAGAAGGGTCATTCGAGTTGCAGGACGTGCCAACCATCGATGTCACGTTGGGCCAACGGAGTTTTCGAGCGCTCATGGACGTCATGGCAATCACTGCTGAACCGGCCCGGATTTCCGAGTTCCGAACAACGACAAGTGAAACAGGAACCGTCGTCGATCAGGTGCGAGCAGATGGCGTCACCGTCTCTGGGCCAGGAGGAACACCTGGGTATGGAACGGCCGCGGGGGGTCCTATCCTTGGCCAGGATGTCAAGGGAGTGGCCGTCGTGCCGGTCGGACAATTTCGCACGGATCACCCACACTGGGTTCTCAATCCACCCTTCGAAATCGAAGTCGTTCGCGAGGAAGTGCCAGTTTCGTTGGTCGTCGACGATCGGAGTGTCGACGCCGTCCCGGCCCACGAACCGATCCGTTTTGACTGGGGCCAGCCAGTCGAATGTGTCGTGCTCGATGAGTCGGTGGTACCGGTGTCAGAAAACAGCACAGACGACCCCGCACCCGACCCTGACTCAGCTTAAAGCTCACCCTCTTCACGGAGTGCGGTCATGATGTCATCGACAAGCGAGTCGACCTCCTCGTACGGGAAATCAGTATGGGATCCGAGTTTCGTCGCCAGTTCCATAACGGAAAACGAGAGGTCCCCGGCCTCGAATTTCGTTCGCGGCCCTTTGGGAAGCGCTGGAACCAGGTCCATTTGTCCACTGACTGGATACTCGGCGTCTTCAAAAGCGTCGATGAACTCCTCGCGGAGGTCCTCTTCCGTGGTCATACCCCTGAGTTCCGGCGCGTTCAAAAAAGGATTGTGAAACGCAGAAACCAGGAACTCAACCTTTTTGGTCACAGCCAATCACCTCAGAAACATGCGGGATGCGTTGACTGCGTGGCGGACGGACGTGGACCAAGAGATCGCTCAGTTGCTGCCACGCTCGATTACTAATGAGACGTTGGCCGATTTGTTCGGTCCCCCTCGATTCGAATATGACACGGAGGCGATCGAAGAGGCGCTGTTCGAACCGGTATGGGATCTTCTTGATCGCGGTGGCAAACGATGGCGCCCTGTACTCTTTCTGGAACTGGTCGATGCGCTTGGTGAGGATCCCGAGAGGTACCTTCCCTACGCCACAATTCCCGAGATCCTCCACACGGGAACAATAATCGTGGATGACGTGGAGGACGACGCCACGCTGCGTCGTGGCGAGGAGGCCATTCACCTGCGCTATGGAACGGACATTGCGTTGAACGCGGGCAATGCCCTGTATTTCGTTCCGCTCAAAATCATTTCTCAGAACCCGGCGAATCTCGGCCCGGACCAGCAACTCGCCATCTACGAGATGTTGACCTTCGAGTTGAACCGGACCCATCTGGGCCAGGGAACCGATATCGTCTGGCACAACACGCCGAACATCGAGATCACCGAAGACCAGTACCTGGAGATGAGCGCGTGTAAGACCGGGTGTCTGGGTCGGATTGCCGGTCGGTTGGCTGCACTCGTCACCGACAGCCCGGAATCCGTCGAAGAAGCGTTCGCCGCGTATGCGGAGTCACTCTCGATTGCGTTCCAGATCGGAGACGACATCCTGGACGTGAAACACTCCCTCGATGAGGCCGGGGACTTTGGCAAAGCCTTCGGGAACGATATCCGAGAAGGGAAACGAACACTGCTCGTGATTCATGCCCTCAGGGAAGCTGAGCAAGCAGACCGTGACCGCCTCGAATCGATTCTCACTGCAGAAACTGTCACTGACCAGGAAATCCTCGACGTCCTCTCATTGCTCCAGGAGACCGGGAGCATCGATCACGCTTGGGAAACAGCCGAACGATTGGCAGCAGACGCCAGATCACACCTCGAGGGGCTTGGGCTTGATCCTGAGGTGCTTGAGTCGCTCAACGAGTTTACCCATTACGTCATCGAGCGCGAACAGTAGCGACCCTAAGAAAATCGGGTGGACTCACAGCGTCGGTTCGGTCTCGACATCGGCTGCTATTCGATCGAGAACCTGTCTCGCTTCGTTTTGTATCATCGGCTCTACTTTCTCACGGACCCAATCGAATGAGACGCCGATCGGAAGTGACACCGAACCGCCAGCGAGAGACTCGGGGTTGTATTCAATACGGAGCGTGAGTGTTGACGCGTTCCCGTCAGCCTGCTCTGATACATGCCAATGCCCATTCGCGTCAAGTGCTGACGTTACCTCCCATTTGATCAGTCGCGGCGGGTCCAGTTCAAGAACCCGGGTGTGGGTTTCGTAGGACAGCCGCCACCAGCCAAACTGGAGTGCGTATTCCACTTTTTTCCCACTCCCACCGGTTCGTCGGACCCGGTCAAGATACGTCGAATACTCGGGATAGCCTGCAAAATCGCGGAGAACCGGAAATACTGAGGCTGGCTGTCGATTAACCCGCCGGCTCACCTCGATTTCGTTCACAGTAGTATTCGGCTATGCGCCCCCAAGAGTATATCGGCACATCGCGCAGATTTATCCCCGCCCACCTCGAACCCATGTGACAATGCTTGACGGGAAGAACGTGGTACTTGGAATTACGGGCAGCATCGCTGCCGTTACGGTGGTGGAGCTGGCCCACGAGTTGCGCCGACGTGGAGCAACGGTCCGGGCAGTGATGACCGACGCCGCCGAGGGAATCGTTCACCGGGATGTGGTCTCGTATGCGACAGACGCGGAAGCGGTTACTGAGCTCACTGGCGCCGTCGAACATGTGGAACTCTGTGGCAAAGACGGTTGGGCTGACAGTTGTCTCATCGCGCCAGCCACGGCAAACACGATCGGGAAGATCGCTGGCGGGATCGATGACACACCGGTCACGACGACCGTGACGACCGCACTGGGTGCCGGGATTCCAGTTGTCGTGGCCCCAGCCATGCATGAAGGGATGTTCGATCACCCAGGCGTCGATGCAAACCTGGAAACTCTCGAGACGTGGGATATCGCTGTGGTTCCGCCACGAATCGAAGAGGGAAAAGCCAAAATCGCTACAGCCGACACGATTGCCCTCGAAACGGCACGGGCGACTGAACCAAACCCACTCGCTGGGGCCCACGTGGTCGTCACGAGCGGAGCGACCGCCGAACCCATCGATCCAGTTCGTGTCCTGACAACCCGAGCCAGCGGCCGGACCGGTCGCGCAGTCGCCAAAGGGATCTACGAGAATGGAGGGCAGGTAACGCTGCTCCATAACAACGAAGCGGTCTCTTATGCAGACGTCAGGTCAGTAGAAACAGCTGCCGAAATGACGGAGGCCGCTATCGAGACCGCATCGGAGGCGGACGCGTTAGTCTCCGCCGCAGCGATCTCGGATTACACCGTCGAACCAGCCGACGAAAAACTCCCCTCCGGTGCAGATCTCTCACTCGACTTTGAACCGACGGCAAAACTCGTGGATTCGGTCCGTGAGGCACATCCTGAGCTCCCGATAATCGGGTTTAAACTGGAAAGCGATTCGGAATCCCTCCCCGAATCCGCTCGGATGTTGCAAGAACGGGTCGGTATGGAATTTGTGGTCGCAAACGATTCTACGGCCCTCGGCGGGGACCAAACGGCTGTCGAGTTCGTGTTCGAACATGAAACCTGGTCCTTCGAGGGCTCGAAGGCCGAACTGGGACAAAAAATCGCCGAGCAACTCGAACAGGTCACCTGACTTAGACAAGCAACCCGAGCAGAACGCCGCTGAGCACAATAACCATCAGCACGATGCTGACCGTAATCGTGGCCCGGAGCCCACCGGGTTTAACTGGATCTGTCTCATCCGTAAGTGTTGCTCGGAGATTCGTGAGCAGCGAATACGGGTGCGAAATCGTCCCTGCGATACCGTACGCACCACCGGCGACAACCCTGTCGACGGCGGCGAAGAGTTCCGTGACACCGCGCACAAGCGACCGGGTGCCGTAGAAGGCAGTCGGTTCGATTATGGCATCGACATCCGGCACTCGTCCGAGCTTCGAGAGCGGTCTTTTCACGAGAATAAATCCGACCAGCCCGAGTCCAGCCAGGATAAGTCCCTCAGTAATGTGCCCAGTTGTAAAGGGATGGGCCTGAGCCGCGCTCCCGGGCAGAATCCCGAACAAGTACTGCGGGAACAGCCCGAAGAAGATGGTCAAAGACGCGACCGAAAGCATCGCGATCCGCTGTCCCCACGCCGACCACTCCACTGAATACGTCTGACCGTGGTCGTGCATGAAGGCGTAGTAGCCGAATTTGATGAAAGACATGAACGTCCCGACACCAGCTGCGAGAAGGAGGTAATAGATCACCGTCAAATGTTCCTCGTGAGCGGCAGCCGTGACCATCCCCTTGCTCACGAACCCGTTGAAACCGGGGAACCCGCTAATCGAGAGGGCTGCGATGGTAAACGCAATTGCCGTGATCGGGAGATACCCTCTGAGTTTGCCGAGTTGATCGAGTTTCTGTTTACCGGTTCGGGCGATGATCACTCCGGCTGTCATGAACAGAAGGGCCTTGTAGAGAATGTGGTTGAAAACGTGTGCAAACGCCCCAGCCGTGGCAAGGGCAGTCCCGATCCCGACACCGGCCACCATGTACCCGACCTGGGACTGGATGTGATAAGACAACAATCGGCGCATGTCATTTTGCATCAGCGCATAGATGACACCGATCATCGCCATGGCCGCCCCCATATAGGCAATCGCAATTTGGCCGTCCGGGAAGGCTCTGGCTAGCCCATACACACCTGTTTTGGTCGTATACACAGAGAGGAAAACGCTGGCCGCGACGTGCGGTCGGGGATAGGTATCTGGAAGCCAGGTGTGTAGTCCGACGAACCCGACGTTGACGCCAATCCCGATTGCAGCCAGGGCGGTGGGGACACCGGCAACGATTCCATCACTCGCAGTAAAGAGGAACGAGCCGACTTCAGTGTAATGCCAGACGACCGCTGCCATCAGCAGACTGCCGCCCAAGCCGTGATAAATCGCGTACCGGAACCCGGCTCGAACAGCTTCGCCGCCATAATCCCAGACCAGAAGCGTGCTCGTGACCGCCATCAGTTCCCAAAAGAATACCATCGTGAGCCAATCGCCGGCAAAGACCGCGCCGAGACTTGTGCCGACATACCCAAGCGCGAAGGCGGTCTGTGTGTTCTCCGCGTTCGAGGAGTAGGAGTAGAGTACTGCAGCCGCTCCGATGAGCCCGAAGATGATGCCCATCAACCGTGAAAGCGTGTCGACTTGCAGCAGGATCGCTTCGAATCCGAGGAACTGCATCGGGATGTGGGTCCCAGCCGGGACGAAAAACGACCAGAGTGAGGCGCCGCCAGTCGCCAGCACTCCTAACGCGTGGCCGAAGCGGCGTGGAAGGAACGGCATGACGATTGCGACTGCCAAGACGACAAAGGCAGGCGGAAGCAGGTGAAGTGGTTCCATCAGAAGGTCACCCCCGCAACCTCAGAGACGACGGCGTGAATCAGGTCCAGGAAAATCGCTCCCTGTGGGTCGATCCCGAGAACCACTGCGCCACCCACGGCAACAAGGATCGGGCCAAGCATGAACCAGGTGCTCTCAGTTCCGAACGGGTGCCACTCCCACCCACCAGCGGGTGGACCACCATGATGATACTCATTCGCAGTGTGCTCACCTTCTGTCTCGAAGTCGGGTCCATCGCCCCCGAGATCACTGGGATTCCGGTCGACAGCGTAGGCGCCATCCTTAGGGGGTACGGTTCCCCCATCAGCCCGCGCCAGAGACCCGCCGAGAGGGCCCTCAATAACTGGTTTTGCGTCCGAGGTGGCCGGCGTTTGGAAAAAGGCCTGGTAAACGATCGGCCAGAAGTACGCGATATTGAGGAGTCCGGATGTCAGAAGGACAAGCACGAAAATGGTGTGGCCGGCATCCACGCTTCCGATCAGAAGATACCATTTGCTCACAAACCCGGCCAGAAGGGGCAACCCTGCCATCCCCATGCTTGCGATGCCAAAAGCGATCATCGTGAGCGGCATCCGCCGACCGATTCCGACCATATTGCTGATATCATCAGTATGCGTTTCGACGTGAATCGCACCCGCAGCAAAGAACAGCGTGAGCTTCATGAACGCGTGTGCGGGAATATGCAAGAGCCCACCCACCATCGCAGCAGGGGACAGGAGTGCGAGTCCGAGGACGATGTAGGAAAGTTGGCTGATAGTCGAATACGCTAACCGACGTTTGAGATTGTCCTGCCGCAGGGCAATGACACTCGCGGTTACGATCGTCAAACCAGCCACGATCGCAAGTGGGAGGCCAACACCGAGATCCGACATCTGAACCGGCCCGAACACGTCGAGGACGACCCGCGCGATGGCAAAGACACCACTCTTAACGACTGCCACTGCGTGCAACAGTCCCGAAACAGGCGTCGGGGCCACCATGGCATCGGGTAGCCACGAGTGGACCGGCATCAATGCCGCTTTGACGCCAAACCCACCGACGAGGAGGGCGAAAATCACCTGTCCCATCAAGGGATCGACAGTTCCCAATTCGGCAATTCCACCCGGGGAAAACGAAATCGTCCCCGTCGCGACGTAGAGGAGTGCCGTGCCGGCCAGTGCCGTAACCCCACCGCCGAAGGTGTAGGCGAGATATTTGCGACCGGCGTTTCTGGCTTCCTCCGTTTCGTCGTGAGCGACCAGCGGGTAGGTCGCAACCGTCAACAGTTCGTAGAAGACATAGAGGATGATCAGGTTCGACGCAAAGGCCACGCCAACCGCTGAGGCTATGCTTCCTGCAAACGCCGCGTAATAGCGCGTCTGGGCGTGTTCGTCAAGGCCACGCATGTATCCGATGCTGTAGAAACTCGTCACCAGCCAAAGGAAACTGGCCAGCAATCCGAAAATCATTCCGAGGGGATCAGCGCGAAGGACGAATTGCACGCCCGGAACAAACGGTCCCAGATCCGCTGTCGGAACGTTTCCAGCGAGCGCGGTTGGCACCATGCTCGCCACGAAGGCAAGCGTCGTAACAGCCGTAAGAATCGTGGCCCCTTCCCGAACATCGGGATACCGATGCGAGGCGATAATTGCAACAATGCCGACAATTGGTGTTCCAACCGCAGCCAGCGGGAGTACCGAGGATACTGTGCTCATTAGAAGTACACCTCCAAGACCGGTTCGTATGCCGAGACGAGTTCCGAAACCCCAAGACCAAGACCAACAGCCATCACTGCGGCGACGACGACAACAGCAAGCTTCACCGCCGAAGGGTCGATTCCACTCCCGTCGGTAACCTTTATCGCCTCACCGTTTTCGAGTGGCTGGGCCTCGGCGAAGTACAACTGTTCGACGACACGACCGAAGTAGCCGAGGGTGAGAAGGGTACTTGCCACGACAACGACGGCAATGACCCACTCGCCACCTTCGATTGCTCCAACCACGATGTTCCATTTCCCAGGGAAGCCAATCGCCGGTGGCACTCCAACCATGCTGAATGCCAGAATGGCGAACACTCCACTGGTAAGCGGGAGTCGCCGACCCAAGCCAGCAAGTTCATCGACTCTCCGGGTGCCCGCCACGGTGGCGAAGATCCCGACTGCGAGGAAGAGCCCGCCTTTCATGATACCGTGTCCGACTAGATGGATGAGCCCACCCGTAACCGCCGTTTCGTTCGCGATCGCGAGACCGGAGACCACGAGACCGAAATGGGATACTGAAGAGTAGGCGAGCATCCGTTTGAGATCCGTTTGGATGACCGCAAGGACGGCCCCGGCCACGATGCTCACCGCTGCAAACCCGAGGAGAGCCTGCCTTGCGAGAGGGACGGCTTCAAAAAAGTCGGTCGTAAACACCCTATAGATGATTCGGAAGAGCGCGTAGGCCGCTGCCGTCGACACAAGGGCAGCGATGTACGCACTGACAGAATGGGGTGATTCAGCGTATGCATCAGGTTGCCAGGTGTGAAGCGGGAAGAGCGCAACCTTGACTGCGAGTCCGACGACGATAAAGCCGAAGGCCGCAACCACCAGTGGCGACCCATATCCGACCTCCGGAAGCGACCCAGCCAGGTCGGCCATGTTGAGCGTCCCCGTCGCGACGAATAGATACCCCACCCCGAGCAAGTAAAACGAGGCCCCTATCGTCCCGACAATCAGATATTTGAGACTCGCATACGCCGCACCCGAAGATCGACCCCCTGCGACGATTGCGTACGTCGCAAGGCCGGTGATTTCCAGAAACACGTACAGGTTAAACACGTCACCGGTTGCCACTAACCCCGACAAACCAGCGACAAGCAGGAGTAACTCGCTGTAAAACGCCTCTGAGTGTGGTCCCGCCCGCAACGAATAGATGGTTACACCCAATGTGATCAGTGCGACCAACATGAGCAGCGGTGCCGAGACCCCATCTGCAACGAGTTCGATTCCGTATGGAGGGACGTATCCGCCCACCTCGTATGTAAATCGGCCCGACGTAAGCACTCGATTGAGCACCCACCCTGCGAGGACTACCTGAACCCCGGCAAGGCCGAGGGCCACATATCGACCACTCCGATCGATCCCCAACCCGAGGATGATCGGGAGCAACGCCGCAAGTATCGGACCGACGACGAGCAGGACGAGCGGATCAGTCATCGATACTCACCTCCCGAACCACGGTTTCGTCGAGGGACCCATATTCGGCATAGATCCTGACGATGAGTGCCAGTGCAACCGCAGTCAGACTTACACCAACCACAATCGCGGTCAGAATCAGCACATGCGGGAGTGGACTCACGAGTGTTTCACTCCCGTGACCGGCCACCGGAGGTGCACCGCCCATTACGTACCCACTGCTGATGAAAAATAGGAAGATGCCGACCTGGAACACGTTTAGTCCGATTATCTTTTTGACGAGATTCGAACTGGCAATGACTCCGTACAATCCGATGACGATCAGCAACATCGCTGCGATATACGTGTGGTGACTGGCAAACAACTCGATCATCGATTCTCACCCCCTTCTTCAGAGTACCCGGCTGCCAGGTTCATGAAAAGCGATAGGATGACCCCGGAAACGATGGCCCCGATGCCGAGTTCGACGAGTTCGATTCCGTACTTCGTGCCGTGGTGAATCCCGTAGGCCTCGTATTCCAGGAACAATCCGCCCGAAGCCAAGCCCCCGAGTCCCACGAATACGAAGGTCAATGCTCCGGTAGCGATGGCGATGCGAGCGGGTCTGTCTCCGATCCACTCTCGGGTCGGCTCGATTCCGAACGCGAAGGCGACAAGGATCAGACTAGCCGCAACAATAACACCGCCCTGAAAACCCCCACCGGCCGATTCGGCTCCATGGAACATGACGAACAGCCCGAAGGTGAAGACAAAGGGGCTAATCAGTCTGACTGTCGTCATGATGATCGTGCTCTCGACGTACGTCCGACCCGGTTGCGAGCCACTCATACATACACCTCCCGTCGCAAGACAAGCAACACTGCAATCCCGGCAGCGACAACGACCGTCGCTTCGCCCAACGTGTCGAATCCACGGTACGCGGCCAAGACGGCGGTAACCACGTTTTCAACTCCGGTTTCCGGATACGCGAACTCGAGATAATAACTCGTTACGTCCCCAGCGACGACCGGAGCAGTCGGATCACCAACACGGGGCAACGATGGGAGCGTTGCTAACAACCCGCCAAGGAGGGCGACACTAACCGCCACCGGGCCCCATCGGATCCGCTCGAAGATGCGTTCACCGCTCGGTCGGACCGTTTTGACGATGGTCACCAGGAACAGGACGGTAGTCGCCCCAGCGCCCACTGCAGCCTCTGTGAGCGCGACATCCGGAGCGCTCAGGAGGACGTAGACAACGGCTGCGCCGAAACTGAACCCCGCCAGAGCAATAATCGCACTGAGCACGTCTCGAAGGAGGACGGCGATACCTGCTGCCAGCACCACGAATGCGAGCAACGCGACAATGAGGAATAACTGCATTTATTCACCCTCCTCCTCTGTGGTCCATGGTTCGATGTCTTGATCGTAGGCGGCTCTGCTTATCGCATGAGCGGCTGTCGGGTTGGTGATAAGCATGAAGAGAAGAAGGAACACGGTTTTCGCGGCGGCGATATCTGATCCGAGCACGAGTGCAACACCGGCCAAGGACAGAATCGTCCCTAATGTATCACTCTTCGATGTCGCGTGCGCTCGGGTATACAGATCTGGAAGACGGATGATCCCGATGACGGCCACGAGGGAGAAGAACAGGCCGCCCATAACCAACACGACAACGAGCCATTCGATGGGGGTCATTTACAGAACACCCCCTCGCTCCACGATGAATTTGGAAATCGCGATGCTTGCGAGGAAATTCAAGAGCGCGTACACGATTGCGATGTCAAGGAATCCGGGTTGATCGAGGCCAACGGCAAGGAGCGCCAACACAACGACAGTGTTCGTCCCGACTGCATTGATCGCGATAACTCGGTCTTCCATCGTCGGTCCCTTCGCGACACGATAGAGGAGACCGACGGCGAAGAGAACTATAATCGCTGCCGCTCCGATGAGGAATGTATCGAGGGTCAAAATCCCTCCGTCGATCATTCCTCCCACCCCTCAGGTTGTTCGGGCTTTTCGGTTTCATCGTACTCACTGAATTCAGCAATTGATTCTCCAAACCCTCGCCTGGTCGGTGCTGATTCGGGATCCCGAACACTCCCTCGTTCTTTCGGCGTCGGGATACGCATCGCTTCTCGTCCACTGAAAACGAACCGCACCGCCCGTTCAAGGGACCCCTCCTCGAGGCCGTCCCGTGCGTCCTGTGTCAACGTATGGATGTAGAAACTATCTCGCCGGACATCGACAGTGAGCGTACCGGGGGTAAGCGTAATACTGTTCGCAAGAGTCGTCACTGAGTACTCGCCCCAGACAGCCCCATCAAACTGCCGCATTTTCGGGTCGATGGGGAGGTCTGGATGCAAGATGATATAGGCCACGCTCAGGTTTGCTTTCGCAATCTCCCAGAAGAGATACGTTCCGTAAATCAGCAATCGGAGTGACTGGCCGAGAAGCCTGGAAAAAACTGGCCTTCGCTCCGCGGTTATCCCGGCAAAAATGGCGGCTGAGAGTCCAGCGACGAGCGCTCCTGTCGCAAGGTTAAACGTGTCAAGTGTGCCGCCAATGATCAAATAAAACAGATACGAAACGCCGAAAACGAGTCCAAATTTCGAAATCGTCGCTGCTGAGGCGACTGGCGTGCGCCTCGTCACCCGCTCAATTGGCGCTTCCTCGACAGTCAATCCCGAGGTTTCAAGATCAGCTTTGAGCGGTCGTAAGAGCGGTGCCGTCCCACCAGGTCGATACTCCGGATCGAGGATGACCTGTTGGATGTTATGGGCCCGCGCATACTCATAGAGGGCCGATGCAAAATCCGCTGGCGAAAACAAATACCGGTCCGCTCCAATAGTCTCCGTGACGATTCGAATGGGAAGGTCTCCATCTGGCACCTCCTCACCCAAATCTTCGCGAGCCCACAGCCGCACCTTATCGAGGAGCTCTGGGGCGTTCCCTTGAACCACGTCAGTGCCTTTGATCGGGCGCCAACGAATGGGATAGATGAAATGAACAACTGGCTTCCGTCCGCTTTCACTACCCGCATCCCGTGCCTGCCGAACAACATAGGCCACTGTCTCCCGTAACGTTTCAGAATCGTTGACCGGAATCAGTAAATCCTCTGTGGTTGTTGGCATTTCTCATCCCACCCCCGTCGCACAGAGCGACACTCTGTTCCATCCATCAGGCATCGTACTACACTCAATTTGCGAAGGGGGGACAAAACCATTTCCGCTCTCCGTCCGGGGCCGGTTATTTGCCGTTTTGAGTGTTTTGGGCCTCCAAAACCCTTGAAACACTCTTAGAGTCCGTCCTGAGCCCCACTTGCGCCGAAGACAACCAGAATCGCCAGATTTTATTTCCGACACCGGGTACAGTCGACATGGATCAACTCGAACGATCACTTTTGGACGCCCCAATAATCGAGAAGGGCGACTACCAATATTTCGTTCATCCAATTAGCGATGGCGTCCCCATGCTCGAGCCGGGACTGCTCCGTGAAATCGTCATCAAGATCATCCGGAAGGCACGACTTGAGGACGTCGACAAGATCGTAACGCCCGCAGCGATGGGGATTCACATTTCGACGGCCGTCTCCTTGATGACCGATATTCCACTTGTCGTCATCCGCAAACGCCAGTACGGGCTCGACGGAGAGGTCGCCCTCTCAAAGCAAACTGGCTACTCGGAGGGAGAGATGTATATCAACGACGTCGACGAGGGTGATCGCGTCCTGGTACTCGATGATGTCCTTTCCACAGGCGGGACCCTGCGGGCGATAATCGAAGCCCTCGACCACATCAACGCGGATGTGGTCGATACGGTGGCAGTGATCAAAAAAGCCGGTTCGAACGAACTCGAGGAGACGGGACATGACGTGAAGACCCTCATTACAGTCGAAGTAGAGGAGGGTGAGGTCAACATCGTAGACGGAGAATCGGAGTAACAGGCCATTCCAAATTCGTTTCGACGGTCGACTCGGTTTTATCGGTGGACACGCCACGTAATGAGGCTCTCGGCGACGTAATTAATTGTCATCCCAACCCCGATGCCAATCAGGTTTGCAATCGTTGGCCAGAAATCGGCCCCAGAGATGATTAGTGAGATGTCCGTCCAGGCCGTCAGTACATAGAGGGTCCCGAACGCGACTGCCAATCCGCCCAGCCGAACTGTATGAGATTTGATATATCGGCGGCCAATTGCAGCGATGCCCTGTCCGCCTTCTCTGGCAAACGTCCACCGATCGTTGAGTAGGAACATGAGACTGATCGACGCCTCGGCGCCGACTGCCTTTGCCGCCAGTGGTGGAATCGTAATGACACCAGTGAGGAGAAACACGATTATCGTTTCAAGAGTGGCCCCACTAATCCCCACCGAGACGAACTGTCCAATACGCGCACCGGAGGCAAGCGCCCGCAAACGGGCTTGCATACCTGCAACCAGTTCCTCGAACCAACTCATGAATTTCGTTCGACGAGTGGAGTTTTATCTGGTCGATGTGCTATCGACTCCGATCCCGGTTCCTGACTGGTCAGGTCGCGTGCCCGCTTCCGAACAGAAACAAGTGCTCGAAGCAATTCTGGAACAGCACTGGTCGTTCTAACAGTCGAATCCGGATGGTCTTTCCAGATGACGGGAACTTCTGTGACGGTGTAGCCACGCGCGTGAGTTATACCCACCACCTCGATGTCCCAGGCGAAACCAGGTTCATAAAGGTCCGTTCGAATCTCAAGCCATGCCTCCCGCGTCAATGCCTTTGCACCACACTGATAATCGCGCAATTGGACCGACAGAAACCGTCGAGCGAGCCAGGCGAACACGTCCCCGAGATGCTGTCGAAGCACGGTCTGATGAGACCTGACTTCGGCCCCAGGATGTCGACGTGACCCGATAGCGAGATCGAACTCACCTGTCTGAACGGCTTCGACGACTGAACCCATCGATTCGGCTGGCGTGCTTCCGTCAGCATCCACAAAGGCCAGGACATCTGTCTCGAGGGCTTCGAAACCAGCCGTAATAGCTGCGCCCTTGCCTCGGCGGGTGTCGACAGCATTGATAGCGGCCGGCGAGTCTGCAAGGGCAGTCACTGTGTGGTCCGCAGGCGCGTCGAGTTCAACCCGGATCTCCTCCGGTTCAATTTCGCGGTCAAGGGCCCGAAGATACCGCTTCAACAGATCGACATCTGGGCGATATGCGGGCACCACCACACCGACGGACCGACTCATTTCCCGGAACTCTCCCACACAACCAGTAAAAGAGTTCGATACCGATATTCGAAGAGCCGGGTCGCCGAGTCGGTCCACAAGGTGTATAGGGGAATCCGGAAAAAGGCACTTCTGTGCAGGTCGGACTCGTCGCAGTGTGGCTCGGCCTCTATCTGGGACTGGGAGTGCTTGCGCTGCCGCTTGCAAGCCGTCTCTTTCGAGATTTCGCCGATCGAGGGGCTGGACTGGCCATTCCCCTCGCGTTTGCGATCGTCGGTCTCCTGACTTATTGGCTGGGCCAGTTCCGATTCGATTGGGTGACAGCCCTGCTCGGGGTGGTCGGTCTCACCACACTGTCAGGGATTGCGCTTTGGGACGGCGTCGAGATCGACTACCGCCGATTTCGAACCGCTACAGTGGTCTTTACGCTGGCCTACCTGTTCTTGATACTGATTCGATTGTACCGACCAGGCGCGTTCCCGGGCGGGGGTGAGAAGTTCCTCGACTTCGGCCTCCTCGCATCACTGCTCCGGGCGACAGCGCTCCCACCAGAGGACATGTGGTTCGCTGGGGAATCCGTCCAGTACTACTACGGCGGCCATATGCTCGCGGCAGTATTCGCGATGCTAACGGATACGGCCCCACGGTTTGCATACAACACCGCTCTTGCAGGCTATTATGCAGTTTATGTCACGGCCGCCTGGGGACTTGCGTCCGTGATCGCCGCCGAACTCAATCGGTCCTACTGGGTCGGGGGCGCTATCGGGGCCTTTTTCGTTGGGCTGGCCAGCAACCTCTCGACACCGGCCCGATTGCTCGTCTGGCTGCTTCCCGACTCCCTCGGAACGCAATTCGCCGAGCTATTTGGACTCGAAATCGTTGGGCTAGCGACCGGAGCGTTCAATTTCAACTACTGGTATGCAAGCCGCGTAATTCACGGCGATGTGGCAGGCAACTGGCAACTGATTACGGAATTCCCGTTTTTCGCCTTCCTCAATGGCGACCTCCACGGACACATGATGAGTCCCGCGTTCCTGCTGCTTGGAGCGGGACTGGCGTTTGCCTACTGGAAACGACCGGCCGGGGACCGGCGTGGACGGCTGCTGCGTCTCATCGCCATTGCTCCAATCGGTGGCTTACTCGTCCTGACAAATACCTGGAGCGCCCCCGCAGTATTCGGCATTGCCCTGTTGGCACTCGTTTTCGCGCCGGCCACGCCAAGGTCCCTCCTCCCCCAGGCCATTAGCAGTCGGATCGACACCGCGCTTTCATCAAAGCCCATCAGGACAGAAGTGAGCCGAATCGTCGTGGCTACGGGGTTCGCACTCGGATTGGCAGTTCTGGGTGCAATCGCGGTATTGCCATTTCTTACTGGGGCTGCAAGCGGCCGCTCAGTTGGGTTTCTGCCAACGCCAAGAAGCAATCTCGGTGGATTATTGTTAGTATACGGTGCCTTCCTCGGGATCAGCGCCAGTTATCTCGTAGCACGAGCACAACGCACTCAGTGGTGGAGAGTGGCCGTCGGTTTCGCCGTCTTGCTCGTGGCCACCGCAGCCGTTCGAGCAACGGCACTAGTGCTCTTCGTTCCGCTCCTTCTCGCTGGGTGGTATCTGCTCAGAACACGATCCGATGTCTCTTTCGAAACTGTCCTGCTCGTGGGGTCACTCGGGCTCTTGGTTCTCATCGAGTTCGTCTATGTAATCGAAGAAGCGGGACCTGGTCGAATGAACACCGTCTTTAAAATCTCCGCCCAGGTCTGGGCACTTTGGTCCGTCGCGACTGGGGCGATGGCGGCCTGGCTTGTCGGTCCGAACGGGCCACGAGTGGCTCTCGCCGAAACTACGGCCCGGTGGTGGCAGAAAACGAAATCGATACGAAACTCCACGGGAGCAGATTCCAGTGAGGCCCCAGTAGAAGGGCGATCAACCGGGAAACAACGCCTCGCGTCCGTGTTGCTCGTCGGTCTCCTCATTTCACTTGCCATCTATCCCGCTTTGCCGACGATGGGGGCGATCGGAAGTGCCCCAAGCAACCCAACACTCGATGCCCATGCGTACATCGAATCGGATCACCCGGAGGAAGCCGACGCTATCGAGTGGCTGGCCAACCGCTCGGGACAACCGACCATGGTATCGGCACCTGGAACAGAAATCTATCGATGGGTCAACGGTCCATCGAGTATGACTGGTATCCCAACCGTCGCCGGGTGGGTCCACGAAGTCGGGTATCGGAGCTCGGAACCGTACTGGGACCGTGTGCGGGACGTCGAAATCATCTACGAAACGTCGGAGCCAAAGTCACGAATGCTTCTGCTCGAAAAGTACGACGTGACCTATCTGTATGTGGGCCCGATCGAGCGCGATCGGTACGGCCCGTCGGATTTCGCCACCGAACCGGGCATTACGACGGCATATTCGGACGGAAACGTGACGATCTATCGGGTGACGTGACTCGGGCCCCGAAAGCTCCGGCCTGAAAAGGAACCAGTTAGACTGCGAGACTCCCGGCCCGTTTTTTGACCTCGACGTCCGCTTCGTCTACTGCCTCCACATCGAGGAAGTGTGGGATGTACCGTTGTTTCTCGAAGTCCGCCTGCTCTTCGGGTTGACCCGCAATACACCACAGCTGCACCCGGTCCGGCCCGTGCCAGTCACCGTTGCGGGTGACCTGGAACAACGTGTATTCCTTGCCGTCGACCTCGACGATGCCGTCCTTGCGTACGCCCGGGTCGCCGTGGATGATGAGCCGCTTCATACATCGCCGTTCGTCGACCCGGGGAGTAAACGTTTCGAAGGCCGACGGCGCCCCAAAAGTCCACGGGTGGACCGGCCCCCGAACCAAACGCATTTTAACTCCCCCTCACCAACCTCATTTCAACAGGAACGATTTCCATGGAGATGCCACGCCGAATCAATACGTACTGTCCGCATTGTGATACACATACAGAACACGAGGTCGAAAAAGTCCGTCGGGGCCGGGAAACCGGCATGAAGTGGGCCGACCGCCAGGAGAAACGGGGCAAGTCCACTATCGGGAACGCAGGCAAGTTCTCGAAAGTCCCCGGTGGGGACAAACCCACGAAGAAAACGGACCTGAAATACCGCTGTGGCGAATGTGGGAAAGCCCACCTTCGCGAAGGATGGCGGGCCGGAAAACTCGAACTTACGGAGTGATTTCCATGCCAGGAAGCTTCCTTCACGTCGAGTGTCCGGACTGTGAGAACGAACAGACTATCTTCGAGAAGGCCTCCTCGGAGGTCACTTGTGCCGTTTGTGGCACGACGCTTGCCACCCCAACAGGCGGCATCGCCGATCTCGACGCCGAGGTCCTCGAAGTCGTCGAACAGCGATGAAATACGAGGGCTGGCCCGACCCCGGCGAACTGGTGGTCGGCAAAGTCGAAGAGATCGAAGACTTCGGCGTGTTCGTCGATCTCGAGGAGTATGAAGGGAAACGCGGGTTAGCCCACATCAGCGAGGTCGCCTCCGGATGGATCAAGAACATTTCCGATCACGTCAAAGAGGGCCAAACCGTGGTCGCGAAAGTCCTCGATGTCGATCGGTCCTCCCAGCAGATCGATCTCTCGATCAAGGACGTCAACGACCACCAGCGGTCCGAGACGATTCAACGCTGGAAGAACGAGCAAAAGGCCGACAAGTGGCTCACGCTCGCCTTCGGGGAGGACATGCCGGACGATCAGTTCCGGGACGTTGCAGACGAACTCCTTGACGAATTCGGGAGTCTCTACGAAGGGTTCGAACAGGCAGCGATACACGGGGAGCCTGTCCTCGAAGACGTCGATCTCCCGCCTGAAGATATCGACGCTATCGTCGAGACCGCCCGCGATAACGTTTCGGTTCCGTACGTGACCGTGACCGGCTACGTCGACATCCAATCGCCGGATCCGGACGGTGTCGACGATGTCCAGGCCGCACTCAAGGCGGCGGAAGGGAACGGCGAAATTCTGGAGGAAGTCGATATGGAAGTCACCTACGTCGGTGCACCTGAGTACCGAATCCGAATCCGGGCCCCAACGTACAAAACCGCCGAAACGGAACTCGAAGCCGCAGCTGAGCGGGCGATTGAGGTAATCGAATCCGCCGGCGGAACGGGAGAGTTCCATCGAGAACGACGTTCCGACGACGAATAACTGCCCGTGAAATCAGACATTCGCATCTGTCGTGACTGGAAAACTGCCCATGAGCGACCGGTGTATACACTTGGTTCGACCTGCCCGAAGTGTGACGGGCCGTCGGCCAATAGTGCACCCGCGAAATTCGATCCTGCCGATCCCTATGGGGAGTACCGACGCGCTCTTAAGGAGCGTCGCCAACCCTAGGGATATGAAAGAGATCGAGGTCGAGCAGGTCGCTGAGTCCGACCTCGACGACCCTGTTTTCGTCGAGGGATTGCCAGGTGTCGGCCACGTTGGGAAACTCGTCGCCGAACACCTCATCGAAGAGACAGACAGCACCCTGCTAGCTCGGGTGTACTCCGAACACTTCCCCCCACAGGTCGGCATCGATGACAGTGGTGTCGCCAACCTGGCCCATGCCGAGCTGTACGCTGTCCCGACCGACGGGCGTGACTTGATCGTCCTTACTGGTGATCACCAGGCTGGCGATAATACGGGGCAATACAGGTTGTCTGAGACGTTTCTCGACGAATCCGAACGGCTTGGAGCCGAGCGGGTGTACTCACTCGGAGGGGTTCCAACCGGGGAACTGATCGAGGAGTATAGCGTTCTCGGAGCTGTCTCCTCGGAAGCGTTGATCGATGATCTCGAAGCGGCCGGTGTTGAATTCCGCTCCGAGGAACCGACCGGTGGCATCGTCGGCACGAGCGGCCTCCTTCTCGGGCTTGGAAGCCGACGCGGACTCGAAGCTGTCTGTCTGATGGGGGAAACAAGTGGCTATCTGGTCGATCCGAAAAGTGCCAGGGCCGTTCTCGACGTGCTTCAAGAACGACTCGAGTTCGATATTCCGGTCGAAGCGCTGGACGACCGGGCCGACGAGATGGAGGAAGTCATCAGCAAATTGCAAGATATGGAAGCGGCCCAAAGTCCAAGCAGTGGCGAAGACCTTCGGTATATCGGCTGAAAACGCTCAATCCATCACGGAATAGGACGTTCCGGATTCTCGAAGCGGGTCGGTTACCCGTCCGACTTCATCAGCAGTTGCAACGACAGTAACATCCACCCCTCGTTCAGCCGCTCGGGCGGCGACTGAGCCGACTGCAAACCGCCCATCTACCGCCCTGTCGATTTGCTCCAGTGCAACCACTGCCTCGATGCCGGCGGCTAAAACCAATTGACTGCCTGTACACGCCCGTTCCAGAGCCTCGGCATCCACAGTGCGGCTCCCACCGGACCGAACCGGTGCAACCTGATAGACGCCGACCTCACCCGGCGAGAAATCGATCACTCCTTCGAACCCGGAAACGCCGACCGCATCGCCCGCAGATGCGTCGGTGGTCACGGTCCCAGTAGCCGGGCCGTGATCGCCGGGAACAGCGTGGAGCATTCCCTGTTGCATTTCGAGGGTGACAGTATCCCCCTCATCGATGTCTTCGACCGCAATCGCAGCATCCTCCTCCACCCCACCGAGAACATCGTCGGCAACTCGATCCGTGAACCGGCGAATATCCGTGGTATGCCCCAACAACCAGTCGACACCTTCGTTCGTAACTTGATACCTGGAGCGGCCGTGTTTCACGACGAGGCCGTCCTCGACGAGTTCGCGGATGTACTCCGAGACCGCCTGACTCGTCACCCCCACCTCGTCGGCGATTTCACCCTGGCTGACGGCCGGTTGGCGATCAGCGATCTCGACGAGAATCCGGAATCGGGTCGCCTCCCGTTTGTCGTCAAGAACCTCGACCATATGCAGGTCTCGAAGGCGCCGATGAAAACTGCACCGGTTGAGACAGTACATCTTTGGCTTTTGCTCTCGATGTGTCATTGTGGACCCGTTTCCAAGGGTCGAGTACGAAGATAGAGCGGTTTGGTTTCCGGACGCGGAGACGCTTGTGCTTGCTGATCTCCATCTGGGGCGTGTGCGTCAATCGAGAGTCGATTTCCCGGTCGGTGACGGGAAAGACCTTCCCAACCGGCTCGACCGACTGTGCGAGCGTTACGAGCCAACAGCGGTCGTTGTTGCAGGTGACCTCGTTCACGCCTTCGATACAGTTCCCTATGGCGTCGCCGACGCAATTCAGAATCTCGTCGATGTCGTTGTCGATGCTGGGGCCGAACTGATCGTCACGAGCGGGAATCACGATCCGACGTTGGAACGGGTCGAGTCCCTCGATCCAGTCGACGAATATCACTTGGATTCCTCGACAGTCGTCCATCACGGACACGAACAGCCCACAGCAAATACTGACCGCTACGTCATTGGTCACGAACACCCGGCACTGACCATCGAGGGGAACCGACGACCCTGTTATCTTGAGTGTTGGGCCCAACACGGAGAGGCGTCAGTGCTCGTGCTTCCCGCGTTTAGCCGGGTCGCAGTGGGAACGACTGTAAACGACCTGAAAGCGGCCGATTCGATGTCACCACTGCTGACGGATACCGATGCATGTCGGCCGATCGTATCCACTACAGATGAGTCCTTGTCGTTTCCGCCGCTTGGAAAGCTACGACCCCATCTTTAGGGGTCACTTTGCTGGATTGCCTCGGCGGCGAGTCGTCCACTCCGAAACGCTCCATTGATCGAGGAATCCGTCGTGAAGTCACCGGCGAAATAGATGGCCCCCTCCGGTTCGGAAACCTCCGGCAACGTCTCGTGAATTCCTGGTGGTTGCGCGTACTGCGCAAACGGAACATCAACTGTCTCGACCAGTTTGAGATCGTCGAAGGACGCGGCCGGGTACCACGAGGCGATCGTCTCTTGTGTTTTTGCTGCATCGCTATCTGGTGTCTCGTCGGTCGTTCCCGGCGTACTCGCGGCCAACAGCGCTCGATCACCGACCGCGTATGAGGGCGCCACTGCGGACAGGTTTACCACCTGGTTCGGAGTCTGGCCGACCGCGTTGAGGTGAATTCTCGGTTGATTAGCAATCGGATTGGGTGCCGGGACTTCGAAGTACTGGGTCCGAACAGATCTGCCCGTTGTCGGAATGGATCCGATGCCGGTCAATCGATGACTTTCTTCGGGTCCGGCCGCCACGACGACCGTTTTTGCACTGACCGTTTCACCGGCGAGATCGATCGTCACCGGCCCGGTCCCAGCAATTCCCTCGACCCGGGTGTCAGTGTGGATTGTGGCACCATGATTTCGTGCACGGCGTGCTAACTGACGCGGTATCGCTTGCATTCCCGTTTCGGGGATTGCGGCCACGCCCTCTGTGAGCATCCGGAACGTGAACTGGAAGACCCGACTGGACGTTTTCAAGGACCGGTCGAGCGTGATACCACCGTAGAAGGGCGCCGCAAACGACTCGATAAACCGGTCGGAGAACCCTTTGTCACGGAGATACGAGACGATCGTCTCGTCTGTCCCAGAATACACGTCCTCACGGGACTTACCCTTGAGAGCCAGTCGAAGCCGGAGCACTTCGAGTTTATCCCCGACAGTTAGATCGCGGGAAAACGCCGTTTCGATCGCTCGAAACGGGTCTCGAAGTGGATCAGCGACGACGCTTCGATGATTGGGTCGGCACACGATTGCGCCGGCGGGGAAACGCTTCAGATCTAGGGCCGCAAAATCGAGGGCGCGTTTGGCCTCTGGATACGACGTGAATAGAACCTGGAATCCACGGTCGATAGTGTACCCCGCCTCCGTGTCCGTCTGGACGCGTCCACCGACGGAGGGCTCGGCTTCGTACACGTCGACATCCGGGCCGGCCCGAGCCAGTTGTCGGGCGGTTTCGAGCCCGGCGAGTCCGGCTCCGATGACGGCCACGCTTGTTTCAGCCATTATGAAACAGCATGGACCGGACGCCGCAAAACCGTATGGGTCAGCGATCCGTCCCGCGACCTAACCCAGGGATTCGGACCCGGCGTTCGACGAGACCCATCAGGTTCGATGCCGTGATGACGATTGCGAGATAGAACAGTGCGACGAGCGTGAATATCGCCGTATATTGAAAGTTATCCGCCGCGATTTTCCGGGCGATTTCGAAGAGCTCCGGGACCGTGATGAAGGCGGCCAAAGAGGAGTACTTGATCAAATAGACCAGTTCGTTCGACCAGCCTGGGATGGCAAATCGGAGGGCCTGCGGGAGGACGACGTGTCTGATCGCAGCGAGCCGTGAGAGCCCGATCGCCCGACCCGCTTGCAACTGCCCCCGGTCGACCGAGAGCAACGCCGAGCGGATGTATTCGGCCTGGTAAGCCGCACTGTTGATTGTGAAGCCGATGATCGCGACCCAAAACGCCTGCTCAGGAATGATTCCAACCCCAACAAAGGAAATCTCACGAATCCAGGACGAGAGCTCAAGGCCGTAATAGAGAACGAACAATTGGGCCAAAAGCGGCGTCCCACGGATGAGTTCCGTAAACACGAGCGAACCCCAGGCTGTATACCGCCCGTAGACCCGAGCCACGCTCACGGGGACCGCAAGAAAGAATCCCAGCGTAATCGAAACCAACGTGATCACGATAGTCGCCCAGGCTCCTGCTGCAAGTTGCGGGAGGTAGGTTATCGCAAATGCCAGGGACTCTGAGATGGGCTCGAACCACAACGGGTCAAGATACGGTTCGCCAGATGGAACACCCAGTCCTTCGGGCAGAAGGAAATCGTTGAGCCAACGCGAGAGCAACCAGCCCCAGAAGACCGCATAGGGAACGAGGGCAACGCCTCCTCTGATCGACACGTCGATCCCCGGCGTTCTGAAGTCTTCCTGGGCGCTGGCCATCTTAGAATGACCCCGCCGATTCGGCTTCGGTTATTCGTCTGAGGAACTCCTGTGTTCGGTCGGTTTCGGAATCAGTGAAGAGTTGTTTCGGTGGCCCCTGCTCGACGAGTCGCCCGTCCTCGAGGAACAGCATTTGTGTCGCAGCCGACCTGGCAAACCCCATTTCGTGGGTCACGACGAGCATCGTCATTCCCTCATAGGCGAGTTGTTGCATGACTTCGACAACCTCCCCAGTCAGTTCCGGATCAAGTGAGCTTGTCGGTTCGTCGAACAGGACCAATTTCGGGTCCATCGCTAGCGCTCGTGCGATTCCGACTCGCTGTTGTTGCCCACCTGAGAGTTCCGCTGGATAGGACCCGGCTTGATCAGCCAATCCGACTTGCTCGAGTTCGGCCATCGCCCGTGACTCGGCGCCTTCGGCGTCCAATCCCGCGACTTTTTCGAGGCCCAGTGTTACGTTTTCCACCGCAGTGAGATGGGCAAAGAGATTGATGTCCTGGAACACCATTCCCACCTCACGTCTCAGTTCGTCCACGTCGTATTCCGACCCACTGGTGAGTGTCCCGTCCAGATAGATGTTCCCTGAATCAGGTTCGGTCAGCCGGTTAACACAACGCAACAACGTCGATTTCCCGCTGCCACTTGGCCCGATGAGCACGAACGCATCCCCTTCAGCCATCTCAAAGGAAACATCGTGTAACACGTCTTCGTCGCCGTAACTCTTCTCGAGATGGTCGATTTGGAGGAGTGGGTCACTCATGCTGTGTCACCGTCGGGAATCTCGAAGTGTGATTCGACCCGGTCCAGGGCCCGGTTTGTCGCGAACGTCAATACGAAATAGATCGCACTTGCAAACAGAAACAGTTCCAGTACGGCCGTTGTTTGTTGAACGAACAGGGTTTGTGTCCGCGTGAGAAGCTCTGCAAAACCGATGGCAAAGGCCAGGGACGTGTCCTTCAGGACGATTGTAAACTCGTTTTGAAAGCCCGGCATCGAGCGTCTGAGGGCCTGGGGAACGATTACGTGCCGTATCGCCTTGAGACGACTCATCCCGACTGAGCGAGCCGCCTCCATCTGCCCCTCGTCAATCGAAGCCAAGGCACCTCTGAATATCTGGCTCTGATAGGCCGCACTCCGGAGCCCAAGGCCGAGAACCGCGGCCACGAAGGCACTGTGAATCGGGAACACGAAATATGCGAAAATCAGGATGACCACGAGTGGTGTCCCTCGAAGGACGGTCCCGACAACACGAACCGGGGTCCGCAAGAGCCGGCTCCCATACACTTCAGCGATGCCCGCCGGGAACCCCGCGAAAAACCCGAGGAGAATACTCACGAACGTGAGTTCGATCGTCAGCACTAGCCCACCAGCAAGATAGCCCCAGCTATCGAGCACGAACGTCCAATCGGCGGCTTGTGTGATCAGCAGACTCGCAGTGCTCCCGAACATCGACGCCTTACTTGAACCACTGAGCCACGATGTCGTCGTAGGTGCCGTTCTCCTTGACCGTCGCCAGACCGTCGTTCAGTGTCGACTGAAGCTCGCTCGCACCTTCCCGAATGGCGAATCCGTACTGTTCGCCAGTTTCGTACGTGAACGCCACTTGGACCTCCCGGTCGGCGACAAAGGAGTCCGCCACTGGGGTGTCGAGAACGACCGCATCGATGTTCCCGTTGACGAGATCCTCGACCGCGAGGACGTAGTTCCCGTAACTACTGTAATCTCCCTCGGCTACGAGGTTTTCTTCGATCAACTGCGTTTCAACCGTGCTCTCACCGGTCGTTCCTTTCTGGGCTCCGACGTTTGCGCCATCGAGATCACTCATCGTCGCGGGGGTGAACCCGGATTCACTCGCAACGAGAATGGCTTGGTTTGCGTCGTAGTACGGATCCGTAAAGTCGATGTTTTCGTCCCGATCGGCCCGAATCGTCATCGCAGCGGCAATGACATCGATCTTCTCGTTTTGTAACGCCGGAGAAAGCGAGCCGAACTCAAATTCCGACCACTCGCTCAATTCGTATTCGGTCTCCTCGACGACGGCTTCCAGGAGGTCAATATCGAACCCTTTCAGCGTTTCTCCTTCTTTCATCTCGAACGGGGGAAACCCGGGTGCTGTCCCCGCCACGAGTGTCATCGCTTCCTCATCCCCGCCCAGACAGCCAGCGGTACTCGTCAGTGCAAGTGACCCAACAAGGCCTGTCGCTTTCAAGAAGTTGCGACGGTCGAACTGCGTCGTTTTATCCGTCATGCTATGTGTTCAGTGGCCACCAGATAAAGGTAGTTGTGATTTCCATCCGCATAAATCGGCCTCATCCCTGAGACCTTTTACCGTCCAGGAAGTAGGAAAGGTATGCCAACAGTCTCAGGCTGGGTACCGGTGGTGGAGAACAGATGAAACACGTCCTGGATATCGACGATTTGTCGGCCGAAGAGATCGAAACACTCTACGAACTCACCGATCAAATCAAAGCAGATCCGGGAGCCTTCGATGACTCACTCGCGAACGAGAGTCTGGTTATGCTCTTCGCGAAACCCTCGACACGGACCCGAATCTCCTTCGAGTCCGGGATGACCGAACTCGGGGGGCATGCGATATACTTCTCGAAGGAGCATTCACAGATCGCCAGGGGCGAATCACTCAGAGATACCGCAACGGTTCTCTCGCGGTATGCCGGGGGAATTATGGCACGGCTGTTCGATCATGAAACCCTTCTCGAATTGGCCGATGGCGCTGACGGTCCGGTCATCAACGGTTTGACAAACAAACTCCACCCTTGTCAGGCCCTGGCCGACGGGTACACGCTCCGCGAGAACGGGCTAGACGACGGCCCGCTTGCCTACATTGGGGACGGTAACAACGTGGCCCATTCGTTAATGCAGCTTTGTGCAACCCTCGATATTCCCTGTCGGATAGGGACCCCAGACGGGTTCGAACCTGACCAAGAGATCCAAGATCGGGTGGCCGGTGCTGATGTGATGGTCACGAACGACCCAGTAAAAGCTGTAGCGGGTGCTCGGGCCGTCTACACGGACGTCTTCGTCAGTATGGGGGATGACGAAAGCAAGCGGTCGGCCTTTGAGGGATTTCAGGTGACCCCCGAATTGATGGCCGAAACCGACGATGCCGCGTTCATGCATTGTTTGCCAGCCCACCGCGGCGAAGAAGTCAGCGCCGCCGTGATGGACGGCGAAAATTCGATCGTCTACGATCAGGCCGAAAACCGCAAACACGTCCAGAAGGCGATTCTTCAAACAGTGTACGAGACCTGAGGACACCGAAGTAGTTTACAGCCCAAGTAGATCTGCATTCGCCTCGACAATCGACTCCAGGGTTGGTTCTCCCAGTTCCGAAACCTCGTATTGGACCCTGAGAATCGGAACATCGACGTCCACGATTCGTTCGAGATCGATCGGCGTTCCAGCCACCACCAGATCCACGTCCGCGGCGGCGATCGTCGCTTCTAGCTCCCCGATCTGCTCGGGGGAATAGCCCATCGCGGGCAATACCGGTCCGAGATGGGGATAGGAATCGAATACCGCACCAATCGATCCCACAGCAAACGGACTGGGATCGACGATCTCGCCCGCATCGTGTTGCCGGGCCGCTATTGACGCTGCTCCTTCCGAGGCCTCGCCATGGGTGACCGTCGGCCCGTCTTCGACGGCAAGGACTCGCTGATCCCGTATCTCGTCGGGGTTCGACACCCGAATGACTGACTCCGCATGAATAATTCCGGCCTCCGGATTTCGATCTCGAACGTTCTCCTCGACAGTCTGGATTTCACTCTCGCTTGCTGAGTTCTCCTTATTGATAAGAACGTAATCAGCCAATCGCAGGTTCGTTTCGCCGGGATGATAGCGGATTTCATGTCCGGCCCGAAGTGGATCAGCCAAGACGATGTGGAGATCGGGATCGAAAAACGGGAGTTCGTTGTTCCCGCCGTCCCACATGATGATATCTGCCTCGGCTTCCGCGCGGTCCAGAACCGCTTGGTAATCCACGCCGGAAAGCACAACATGCCCGGCTTCGATGTGATGTTCGTATTCTTCCCGTTCTTCGATGGTCACCCCCGCGTTATCGAGGTCTGCTTTGGTCTCGAAGCGATTGACGGCCGAAGACAACTCGCCGTAGGGCATCGGTTCCCTGACGACGACCACGTCAGTCTCGTCGTTCAAAATATCTGCGAGCCGACGTGATACCCCCGATTTCCCACACCCAGTCCGGACCGCATCTACTGCGACGACCGGAACCGATGCGTTCAGCATCATGTCGGTCCCGATAAGCCGGAAGTCTGCACCCGCTGCGAGCGCTCTGGATGCCTGTTGCATCACCGTTTCGTGAGAAAGATCGGAGTACGAAAGCACAACCTCGTCGACGTCTTTTTCTCGGACGACTGATTCCAAGTCAGATTCTCGATGAATCGGGATTCCCTCCGGATAATTCACACCAGCGAGGTGTGACGGATAGACCCGGTCAGGACTCTCGTCTAGTTCACCGACGTTCTGTGTTTCCGCTCGCGTGAATCCGACGACCTCTCGGTCCGGATCCTCACGAAAGCAGACGTTGAAATCGTGAAAATCCCGCCCGGCCGCGCCCATGATAACCGTTCGCCGAACCATATTCTCCCCCATCGCGGGCCATGCCTTTTAATGCGGGTGTGAGTCATGATACCACCAATCAGTACTGAGCCCCACGTTTCATGCCGATGCCCCGCACAGCACCAGCTATGGGCTCACTGGGCGCTGTCATAGGTATGGAATGCCGATCCTGTGAAACGGTGGTTGATCCGGAACCGATCCATGGCCAGTGTCCAGAATGTGGTGGCATTCTTACTGCAATCGCGGAGTACGACCCCCCTAATGCGGAAGTATTAGAATCAGTACCAGCCTCGATGTGGAATTTCGACGCGTTGCTTCCCTTCGACCGGGACAGTGCAGTCTCGATGGGCGAAGGCGCGACACCACTTGTTCAAGTGCCCGAACTGGCCTCACGCTTCGATATCGATCAGTTACTGATCAAAGACGAGGGCCAGAACCCAACCGGGTCTATCGTCGATCGTGAACTCTCGATGGCGATGACCGCAGCCGTCAAACTCGGCGAGCAAACAGGGTCACTTGCAGCGCCAGGGGCAGCTGGCCAGTCATTTGCGGCCTATGCTACCCGAGCAGATCTCGATGGTACAGTCTACCTTCCAGCGAGAGCGCCGTTCAGGCATAAGGCGATGTGTAACGTTCACGGCATCGATTTGAACGTCGTCCAGGGCCGTCTCGCCGAGGCCGAAAAGGCGCTCCAAGAGGGTCGAGACACGGACGCAGGTGGCTATCCATTCGGAGCGTTCGAAACGCCGTTTCGATATGTTGGCGCGACGACGGTCGCGTTCGAAATCGTGGCCGCGATGGACGGGGATGTTCCAGACGCCGTTGTCGTCTCGACGGGAAATGGAGTCCCGCTCGTCGGGCTTTTCGAAGGATTTCGGTTGTTGGCTGAACATGATTTCGTCCCAAACCTCCCACGGCTTGTTGCCGTGCAACCGGCCGGGTGTGCCCCAATTGCAACAGCGATCAGTTCGGGCGAACCACCCCGACCAGTCTCAGTCCCGGATACCATCTGTGGTGAGCTTGAAGTGGCAGATCCGAGCGCCAGCCCCTGGATCATGGACGCAATCGAAGAGACCAATGGAACGGCCGTCAGCGTGACTGACAAAGGGATCCTCGATGCGGGCGTGTCCGTCGCTCAAGCGACGGGGCTCGAATTGAGTCCGGACGCCGCAGCGGGACCCGCTGGCGTGCAGGCGCTCTGCGCGAACGGATTTTTCACAGGGACCGAAACCGTCCTTGTCCTCAGCACCGGAACCGGCGGGGCCGATCTTCTCAAAAGCCACCCCGGCGCCGGCAATAGATGATTGGCCCGTTGGGCTTAACACCGCACCTCACATAGCCGACATCGAGTGATGTTGGTCGCTGTGCTTTCGATCGTCGCGGGAGGCCTTTTGGGCTTGTCACTTGCAGCGCCACCAGGCCCGATGAACGCGGTAATTGCCGAAGAGAGTGTCAACCGGGGGTGGCGAGCCGGGTTTTCGGCGGGGCTCGGGGCGATGAGCGCGGACGCCCTTTTCTTCGTCCTCGCAGCAGCAGGTGTTGTCGCGTTCATCCGCGACGCGCCGACACTCAGAGGAGTTATGGTCGGCATTGGTGGCTTGTTGATGTTCTATTTTGCCTATAGCGCAGTCCAGGGAACCCAAGATTTCAGGTCGGGAGACGGCTCTGACACCGCCGGTTTCGGCAAAGCCTTCGCCCTCGCAGTTACGAACCCGTACCAGATCACGTGGTGGCTTACGGCGGGTGTCGGGCTGCTCGATCCGGGCACCATCCAAGCCTTTGGATATTCGTTATTGGCGGCAAACGGACTGCTAACAATAGTCGGGTTTTTCACCGGAATCACGCTCTGGATTATTGCGTTTCCCGCAGCACTGCGGACGGCAGGAACGGCTGTCGATGCCCTCGGAAAAACGATTGCCTATGCCAGTGGGCTGGTACTCGCTTGGTTCGGAGTCGTCTTCGTCTGGGACGCCGCAACAACACTCGGACTTACCTGAGTTCGTCCTCGTCGACGGTCATCTCCGACACCTCGCCGACCAACCAATCGCGGAACCATGTAACTCGCTTCAATCGCTGATGGGCCATCGACTCGGCCCTGTCACTCTGGACCCGCTTTTTGGCCTCCTTTCCTCGTTGGAGAACCCGCTGAACCATCTCGGCCGCATCCATATGGGTTCGGGCCTCGTAGCCCATCCGCAACAGCATGAGCGTAATGCCGTTTGCGCCGACTTTATCGAGCAAATCTGCTTCGATGACACACTGGGTTTCGAGTGAAACTTCCTCGAGTTCGCCCGTGTGACTGTGGCCTTCAATGGCCCGACAGACTTGGTTGATGAACGACCCTGGGAAGTGACCGTGACTTTCGAGATACTCGCGAGCTACGCGAGCGCCGGCTTCTGCATGCACGTCCTGGTCGGCTTCGAGCTTTGCGATATCGTGGAAGAGGCCGGCGACCCGGACCACATCCTCGTTCGCGCCTTCTGATTCAGCGATCTCATTTCCAAGTTCTACCACATTCATAATGTGGTTGAAGCGATACTCAGCGGAGTGCCACGGGTACCAACGCATCCGGCCACCGTCGCCCTCGTTCTCGACGCTTGCTTGCAGGTAATCGTATACGAACGCGGCCATCGACTCGAACGTCTCGTCGGTGACCGGCGATTCGGCTATCTCGACCCCCACGGTACCGCCCCCAATCCCGTGGTTTGGTTGAACTTCGTCATGTTGAATAAACGAATGCTGTTCGCGCTCTTAGGCCTTTTGCAGACAGTGCCCGCGCGGCTCGCCGGACAGGGCCCAAAAAATAGTGGCTGATTGATGCCAATGACGCATCTGCTGGGAAGATAACCGTGGGGCCCCGACGGGCCCGTCAGAGAAACCGCTCAACGAGCGGCTTCGGCTACAACCGTGTGAGTTCCTTCGCTCGTGGACCTTTGTCTGCCTGTTCGATCTCGAATTCGACTTCCTGGCCCTCCTCTAAATCGGGCCCGCCGACGTCTTCCATATGGAAGAACACGTCCTCCTCGGACTCGTCGCTCTCGATGAAGCCGTACCCTTTCCGCTCGTTGAAGAATGCGACCGTACCGGTTGCCATTTGTCTCCACTTTCCACGAAGACGGCCTTGTATATAATCCCACCGCTGTTTGACCGCCGTATACGCGGCTATACCCAGTGATTAGTTCAACCCGAAACACTCGTGGATTAACTAATTTTACTCAATGACGCTCCAAACTGGTTTGGAAAAATCCGAATCGATCTGTCGTCTGTTTTGGACAGCGAGGGGTAGTCGGCCATAATTTGCATGGCACTCCTCCGAAACCCCATGACATAGCCCGGCCGTTGCTGGGACCAAAAGAGATATTGTCCCAACCGAATGTTATCTAATCGCATGGAAGACGTTTTCGTCGCACGACTCATGACCTCGGATCTCATCACTGCAGATCCCGATACGTTTGTCGAAGA